>DASYTD010000093.1:0-18627 GCA_036002655.1 Gemmatimonadales bacterium | reverse complement strand
GTTCCAGAATCCCGTCTGCGTGTTCCCGCCGTACTGCTTCAACATTTCGGGGGCGCCGTTCCGCGGCCCCGGCTCGTATCCGGTACCGGCGTTCGACCCGACGACGCGCCGGCTGTACGTCGCGTACACCGATATCGTTGGGAGGAAGGCGCAGATTCTGCTGACCTACGCCGATGTCGCTGACATCACGAAGTGGTCGACGCCGGCGATCGTCGCACCGGCATCCGGGGATCGCATCAATGTCGAGCTGAGCGTCGAGCCAGGCAGCGGCCGTCTCGATCTGATGACGAATGACCGGAGCTACACCGGCAACACGCTATTCGACGTGGCGTACATCACGAGCGTGGATGGCGGCGGGTCGTGGTCGACGACCCGCATCACCAAGACGAGTTGGGATCCGTCGGCGTATGGCGTGCCCTGCTCTTCGTGCGCCAATGGCATCCGCCCGTTTATCGGCGATTACGACGGCATCATCTCGTTGCCGGGCAGCGCCGCCATGGTGTGGACCGGCCCGGGAAAGACGTACGGGCAGTATCCGACGAACCTTGAGGTGTATTTCGCCAGCGTCACCCCGTAGGGACGGTGGTCGGCGGCCCGCGCTCTAACGGGCCGCCGCCTCCCACTGCTGGCGAGTCAACAGCGGAATCGGCTCGAGACGCTTACGGGCAAGGTCGGCATTGAGTCCCGCCAAGTCCCGCGTCGCCCAGGCATCGAAATCCCGGACCACATCGGCCAGCTCCCGCGCCAGCGCATCGGCCCGCTCCAGCTGCGTTTGCGACGGCCGGCCGTCGTAGAAGACGATGTTGCCATACAGGTCGGTGAGGTTTTCACGCAGCCGCTCCTCCCCGGTGATCATGCCGCCTTCCTTGGTCGCCACGATCCGCTTCCGCAATGCGTCCACGGTTGCGGACGCCGCGCGCAGCCGCCGCGCGACGGCGTCCCCGGCGGGCAACCGGCCGGCCCGGTCATCGAGCGCCTGCCGCACACCGTTGATGCGCTCGACCGCGAACGTCATGTCCGCGAGCGTCCCGGAGAGCTTCACCGCGAGATCGAATCCCGCGCGCCGGTCTTCGACCGTATGCGTCCCGCGCGCATCAGGGACGACGACGAGCTGGCTGGTATACGTCGCCGTGTCCTTCGTCATCTTGAGCGTGTATGTGCCCGGCAAGACACGCGGACCGTACGCGGCGCCGAACGCCGCACTCGCCGCCGGCGGCACCTTGGGCGCCGCAAGCCGCATGGACCATGTGATGCGGCTCAGGCCGCGACGTTTCGTCGTCGGCAGCGTGCCGACCGAGCGGCCGTTCGCGTCGAACACCTCGATCCGCATATCGCCCAGGATGTGGCGCTTGCGCAGGTAGTACGTGATCACGGCGTCGTCGGGGGGGTTCGGCCCGACGTACACCGCGTCGCCATTGGCCCAGCCACCAAAGGCGGTCAGGCGCTGCACCGTGGGACGCTGCGGCAGGAATGCGACCGGACTCGCCAGCACTGCGGCGGTGAGGGCGCGCAGCGGCGAGATGTCGTCAACGATCCAAATGCCGCGGCCGTGAGTCCCGACCACGAGGTCGTGATCGCGCGGATGAATCGCCAGATCGCGCACGGCCACGCTCGGCAGATCGCCGCCCTTGTAATGCGCCCAATGCCTGCCCCCGTCCGCGGATACCCACAACCCCAACTCCGTCCCCAGGAACAACAGATCCTGGTTGACGAGGTCTTCCTTGATGACATGCGCGTAGCCGCGCACGGGACCGTCCGGCGCCACCACTGCGGTCCACGTCGCCCCATAGTCGGTGGACCGGTACGCGTAGGGACGCATGTCGCCGAACGTGTGCAGATCGAACGTCGCGTACACCGTGCCGGCATCGAAATGCCCGGCTTCGACGGACGACACCCACGAGTTTCTAGGCAGACCGGCGATGTTGCCGACGACGTTCGTCCACGTTTTGCCGCCGTCCCGCGTGACCTGAAGATTCCCATCATCTGTGCCGGCCCAGATGACACTCGGGTTCTTCGGCGACTCGGCGATCGCGTAAATCGTGGTGTGCATCTCGGCGGCGGAGTTGTCCACCGTGACGCCGCCCGACTGCTCCTGCAGCTGCTTCGTGGGATCGTTGGTGCTCAGGTCGGGAGAGATCCGATCCCACGTTTGGCCAAAATCGCGCGAGCGAAACAGGAACTGCGCGCCGATGTAGATCGTGCCCCGCTGCGTCGGACTGATGTGAATCGGCGTGTTCCAGTTGAAGCGGAGCTTTTTCTCCTGATAGCGGGGCAACGGCCGGATGTTGCGCGTCTCGTGCGTCTTGCGGTTCACGCGCGCGATCTCGCCGCCCTGATACTCGGCGTAGAGATAATCGGGGTCCGTCGGGTCCACGAACATCCAGAAACCGTCGCCGCCGTACATGTTCTCCCAGCGGCTGTTGGTGATCCCGCCGGGATACGCCGACTGCCCCACCCACGAGCTGTTGTCTTGGAGCCCGCCGTACACGTTGTAGGGGCGGTCCATGTCCACGCTGACGTGATAGAACTGCGAGACGGGGAGATTCTCTCCCTTCCACCATTTGTTGCCGGCGTCGTAGGAATACCACAGACCGCCGTCATCGCCGGTGATCAGATGGTCGGTGTCGTTCGGATCGATCCAGACGTCGTGGAAGTCGCCGTGCGCGCCGCCGGAAATGTTGCTGAAGCTCTTGCCGCCGTCGGTGCTGACGATGAGGCCGCCATCGGTCTTGTAGACCCGGTTGGGGTCGCGCGGATCGACGATGAGATTGGCGAAATAGAACGGCCGCCAGATCATGTTCTGGCTGCGGTCCAGCATCTGCCACGTCCGGCCGCCGTTGTCGGAGCGATACAGCGCGTTGAGCGGCGGAGCGGCCTCGATGAAGGCGTACACGATCTCCGGCTTGGACGGCGCGACCGTGACCGCGACGCGGCCCCATGGCTTCGCGGGCAATCCGGACGCGCTCGTCGCGGTGAGCTCCGTCCAGTTGGCGCCCCCATCCGTGCTCTTGAACAGCCCCGACGCGCTCGGCGCCGTTGGCCCCTCACCACCCGAGCGGAACGTCCAGCCCTGACGCCGGAAGTCCCACATCCCGGCGTAAATCGTTCTTGGATTGGCGGGATCCATGGAGATCATCGAGCAACCGGTGGACAGATTCGCGCCCTTCAGAATCTTGGTCCACGTCTGGCCGCCGTCGATCGTCTTGTAGAGGCCGCGCTCGTCGCTGTCACTCCACAGCTTCCCCGGCACGCACGCGTAGACCGTATTGGACGCGGTCGGATCCACGAGGATTTTGGTGATGTGCTCGGAGCCGCGGAGGCCGACGTTCATCCAGTTCTCGCCGCCATCCACCGACTTGTAGATGCCGTCGCCGATGGAGACGCTGTTGCGCATCCAGGCCTCCCCGGTGCCCACCCAGATCACCTTGGGATTCCGCGGATCGATCGTGACGGCGCCGATGGACTGCACCGGCTGGCGGTCGAAGACGGGCTTGAACGTGGTGCCGCCATTCACCGACTTCCACACGCCGCCGCTCGCCGCACCGACGTAGATCGTAAGCCGTGAGCCTTCCCGTACCGCGTCGAGCGCCGCGATGCGGCCACTCATCGCTGCCGAGCCGATGTTGCGCGCGCCTAACCCGGCGATGGTTTCCGAGTCGACCGTAACCTGGGTTTGCGCGATGAGGAGCAACGCGACGGCAATCATTGGGGCCTCGAGAAGCGGCGGTCATCGAGCGGGACATTCGCTTCGATCTTGTCGTAGGTGACGCGGGAGCGATCCTGGCTGCCGCGGCGGCCGGTCTCATACGAATGCGCGAGATACACGCCCGCGACCTGCTTGTAGTCACCCAGCGACGTGTCGAACTCCTGCTGGGCGCCGCGAATCATCCGCTGCGTCTCGATCTTGATCGGGACGCAGTAGTCGGTGTCGAGGTAGTAGTAGCTCACGTCGCCATTGGCGAGCGTGACTTTCAGCTTGTACGCGTCGGTGCCTTCGACCTGCTCCATGCCCTGGTACTCGACTCGATTCCCCTTCTGCTGATGATTGATCAAGGGGCCGTCGAAGTCGGCGTCTTCGACGATGCTGCGCAGCTCCTCTTCACTCAGCGCCTCGGGATCCCGTTTCCCGTTCCACGGCTCGATCTTCCAGCCGTTCCTGCCGTCATAGGCGTTAATGCCGGTCATGCCCTGGAGCGAGAACTCTTCGCGCACGCTGTTGGGGCGCTTGTTCTCCTGCACGACGACGGCCTCGAACCCGCCGCTGCCGGTGAACTTGCCGGTGCGGCGCAGGGTCTGGATGGCCTGGATCTTCGCCATCCCGCCGGATGTCTGGACGTATCTCGCGATGATGCTATCGGCGCTTTGGGCGGAGACTGCGGCGGCCGGGGGGACTGCAGCGACGGCTACAGTCAGCACGAGGAGTTTGCGAATCATACGACCCTTCCGGAGGGCTAATCAGGGACCTGTAACCTACCGGCGCTCCGAGCGCCCCGCGAGTTATCCCGACAGACCCATTTGCCAGGATGATCGACGGCGCTGGGCTTTGCCGCACCGCTGCGGACGTACTGAAGCTGGGTTGCTATTGCTGCAAATGCACGGTCCGGATGGGAAAGGGAATCTCGATCCCCTCAGCCCCATAGCGGCGATGCAGCCGCTTTATGAACTCGTGGCGGATGAGATGCTGGTCGACCACTTCGCGACCCCGCAGAATGACGGTGAACGTGATGCTCGATTCGGCGAACGCGTTGTAGCGGATGAATGGCTGGAACGTGGGATCGCCGCCCGGGACCTCTTGCATCACTTCCCGACCCACTGCGATCGTGATCGCTTCGACGCGCTCGAGATCGCTGCCGTAGGCAATGCCGACCGGAACAAGCACGGCGAGGGCGGGGTCGGGCAAGTAATAGTTGGTGAGAATCGAGGCCGCGAGCTTCGCGTTCGGCACGATGGTCAGATTGTTGGCAAGCTGGCGGATGGTCGTGTAGCGCCACGTCACATCTTGGACATAGCCCTCCTCCCCGCCGGCGAGCTGCACGTAATCGCCGGGCCGCACCTGCCGTGAGGTGAGGATGTGGATTCCCGCGAAAAAGTTGGCCAGCGTTTCTTGTAGTGCCAGACCGACCGCCAATCCGCCCACGCCCAGCGCGGTGAGCAACGGTGTAATGGCTACGCCGAGCGTTTGCAGCACGATCAGCAGGCCGAGCGCGAGGACGCCCACGCGGGCGACGTTGACCAGCAGCGTAGCCGCGGGGAGTTGCCCCCGCACGCCGGCGGCGGCGTGCGCAACTGCGGTGGCCGCGATCCGCCCCAGTGCCCAGCTGACCGACAGGATCACCAACACCACCAATGTGCGCTGGATGACTCGCGCGATACCCGGTGACAGCGTCACCACCTCAGTGGAGATGTACAGGCCCAGGATGCTGCACCAAAGCATTAGCGGTGCCTGCAGCGCGTTGATGATCGAGCGGATCCGGGAGCTTTCGGCGGGCAGTCCCGCGCGGCTCTGGAAGAGGGTGCGGCGGAGCAGCACCCCGACCGCGAGGCCCAGGAGCGCGAAGGCGAGCGGCAGCGCGAGTGCGACCACGGTCGTGAGATCCACGGTTACTTAAAAGTCTGCGGCGTCGCCGCTTTGGGCATGATATCGCAGGTCGAGCCGCGTGGCACTATCGGCGACCGTCACCGTCGCGCGGCGAGTGCCGTAGTGCTCGTGCCAGCTCTCGATCGTATAGGTCCCCCGAGGCAGTCGATCGATCGTGTACTTCCCACCGTCGTCCGTCGTCGCGAAGAAGGGATGCGGTAGGACACCCACGTACGCGCGCATCCAGCTGTGGACCGCGCAGCTGAGACGCACCATCACGTGGGGATGCGAAAACGTGCCTGCCGTCTTCCTGCCCGCCGCCGGCTGGTCGAAGTGGAAAAGCTCGCCCGCGGTGCCAACGGCCTTGATCTGGTGGAGCACGGGGTCGGCGCTCCGGATCGCGAGCGGTTGCTCCACCATGATCCCAAGAACGCGAGGATGGTACTGGCACCCACGCTGATCTAGCGTCACCGGTTCGACCGGCGTCTGGTAGCTGGCCCCCGGCGGCAGTCCCTGTTTCACGTACACGAACACGTTCGCCAGCGTGTGATTGGGGTTGACGACAACACGCAGCTGGTGAGGTGACGAGTGGTAGACGCCGCGACACTGTGGCTCGGCGCTCATGTCGATCGGCGGGTTGACCGGCGCAGTGCCGACGAGCCGCACCAGACCGGCAATCGAAGCAGTCCCGACCGGTCCGGCCGGGTTTGCGGCGCTTGCATCGGTTTGGCTAGCCGGAGGCGCGTCGCCTTTACCGCAGGCCGCCAGCGTGAGTCCGACTCCCACACACACGAATGACATCAGGTGGTGGTGTCTCCGCATGACGCCTCCCGAATCATGGTGAGATGTGTCAATGTGTCTCGATCACAAGGCGTCGTATGCGAAGCGGCGGAGAATGTTCCGCGCCGTGTCGACGAATCGATGCAGCGGGTCGCGCACCCGCAACCGGACGCGTACTTTCTTCGCTCATGGCGCCCGCTTCCCCCCGACAGTTTCCCAATCTCACGGTGCTGTCACACCCGTTGATTCAGCACAAGCTCACGATCCTGCGCGACCGGCAAACCAGCACACGCGACTTCAAGCTGCTCGTGAACGAGATCGCGATGCTCATGGCGTACGAGGTGACGAAGGACCTACCGCTCGAGTCCGTGGAGATCGAAACGCCGCTCGAGAAGACCGCCGGCAGCCAGGTGGCGGGCAAGAAGCTGACCCTCGTCCCGATCCTCCGCGCCGGCCTCGGCATGGTCGATGGGATCTCGCAGCTCATCCCCTCGGCGCGGGTGGGACACATCGGGCTGTACCGCAATCACGACACGCTCCAGCCCGTGGACTACTACTTCAAGATCCCCTCGGGTGAGGCCGACCGCTCGTTCTTCCTGCTCGACCCGATGCTCGCCACCGGAGGGTCCGCGGTGGCTGCCGTCAGCGCCCTCGCTCGCGCGGGGGCTCCCCTCAACCGCATCCGCTTCATGTGCCTGGTTTCCGCCCCGGAGGGGGTCAAGGCGATGCTGGACGCCCATCCCACGGTGCCGGTGTATACGGCCTCCCTGGACCGTGAGCTCAATGCGAAGGGCTATATCCTGCCCGGCCTGGGGGACGCCGGTGATCGCCTGTTTGGCACCAGATAAGGCCTGCCGACGTAACCCTTTTGTCGTCCCCCGTGTCCCATCAGTAGTTACGAGCCCAGTCCGTCACCTCGGAGCGTCGTGGACGAATCACAGCTTATTGCCCGCGTCCGCGCCGGGGATAGCGCCGCAGAGCGCGCGCTGTATGACGCGCATGTGGACCGGGTGTACCGGCTGGCGTTCCGGCTCGCGGGCGACGACGCCCTCGCGCAGGATTTCACCCAGGAAACGTTCATTCGGGCGTTCGACCGGCTCGGCTCGTTCCGTGGCGATGCGGCGTTTTCGACGTGGCTGCATACGATCACGACGACGGTCGTGTTGAATGGACTGCGCAAGGTGAAGCGATTCCGCCAGCGCGAAGCGGACATCGATGACGCGCACGAGATCGGTGTGACGCAGCGGCACGCCGAGCCGGATTTGAAGGCGCGGCTCAAGCAGGCGATCGATGAGCTGCCGGAGGGTTATCGCACCGTGTTCGTGATGCACGACGTCGAAGGCTATACGCACGAGGAGATCGGCGCCGCGTTGGGCGTCGAGACCGGTACGTCGAAAGCTCAGCTGTCTCGGGCGCGCGCAAAGTTGCGTGTCGCGTTGTCCGACTTTGCAGGAGAATGGACGACATGATGGACCAGCACGAAGATCCCAAGTTTGAGAAGTGGCTGAAGAACGCGGCGCAGTCGTACCACGCACCACGCACCACGCCCCGTGAAGAACTGTGGGCGCGTATTGCGGCGGAACGCCAACGCAAGCACGTCATCGAGATCCGGCCGTGGATGCGCTGGGCCGTTGCCGCCGCCGCCGTGCTGATCCTCGGTATCGGGATCGGACGCTGGACCGCCAAGCAGTCGAACGGCACCGCTGTCGCCAGCAATGATTCGGCGCCGTCCGCCGCCCCCGGTACGCAGGTCGCCCGAGAGATCGATTCCCTGGCCGGCGTGGCCTACCAGGTCGCGGCGACGCAATACCTCTCGCGCACCGAAGCGTTTCTCACGTCGTTCCGGGCGGACGCCAATCGCTCGGCGAACACCGCGCGGTTAGCGCGCCAGGCGCGTGAGCTGCTCACCACCACGCAGTTGATGCTCGACTCGCCCGCGGCCAGCAATCCCCGTGTCCGCTCGTTGCTGGAGGATCTGGAGCTCGTGCTAATGCAGATCGCCTTGCTCAATCCTCTCCAGGATGGTCGCGACCGCGATCTTATTACCGAAGGCATGAACCAATCGAACGTGTTGCCAAAGCTGCGCTCGGCGATTCCCGCCGGGCCTGTATCGGCGCGCAATCAAGGAGCACTCTGATGTTGTTTCTGTCCCTCGTGCTCGCCGTCACGACGTCTGTGCAGGAAGCGGCGCCCGCGCCGCGCGCGAAGGCCCGTGCGCGACGGGTGTCGCCCCCTGTGACCGCGATCGCGCCGCTCATGACGTCGATTTCGCCGATCGTAACGATGAGCATGACCGAAGCGGCGAGCGCGCTGGCGATGGCGCAGGCGGATATCCAAGCGCTGTCGGTGCACGCGCCGGTGCTGGTGGTATCGGTCGGCGATTTGAACGCCGCGGCGTTCGCGCTGTCCGCGACGCCGATCGCGCTGAGCTGGGACTTCGACACGGAAGAAGTGGATGAGCCGGACTGGGAGCATGCGGACGCCCAGGCGCAGGGGGATGCCGCCGACTCGCTGTATCGCGTGGCGCGGCAAGCGCTGAACGACAATCAGTACCAGCGCGCGGCGGAGCTGTTCGGCAGTATTCGCGACAAGTATCCGCGCTCGACGTACGTCCCCAACACCTACTACTGGCAGGCGTTCGCACTGTATCGCGCGGGGTCGCTCAAGGAAGCGCAGGATGCACTGCGTACCCAGTCGCGCCGCTACCCCCGCGCCTCGACGCGACGCGATGCGGAAGTGTTGTTGCGCCGCGTGCAGGGCGAGCTCGGGCGGCAGGGTGATGCCGAGGCCGCCGCGGACCTCGCGGCCGACATCGACGTGCTCGTACCGCCGGTCCCGGCCCAGGCGGCGCAGCCCGCCCAGGCGCCGCAGCCCGCGATCGCCGCGGCCCCAAGGCCGGGGGGGCGCACCTACAAGCTGCGCAACGACCGCTGCGACGACGATGACGACGATATCCGTCTCGCCGCGCTAAACGCCGTGCTCCAGATGGATGCGGACCGGGCCGTGCCGCTCCTCAAGACCGTGCTGGCGCGGCGCGACGAGGGCTCGGCGTGCCTGCGCCGCAAAGCGGTCTTCCTCGTGTCGCAGAAACGCAGCGACGAGACCTCGCGGATTCTGCTGGACGCGGTGCGCAACGACCCGGACAAGGAAGTTCGCGAGCAGGCGGTCTTTTGGCTGTCGCAGGTGCCCGGCGAGGAGACTGTGGCGGCGCTCGATTCGATCCTACAGGATCCCAAGAGTGATCCGGAGATTCAGGAGAAGGCGATCTTCGCGCTGTCGCAGCACCGCAGCCCGCGCGCGGGCGCGATTCTGCGCGCCTACGCCGAGCGGAATGATCGGCCGAGCGACCTGCGCGAGAAGGCCATCTTCTGGCTTGGCCAGCGCCGCTCCACCGAGAACGCGCAATTCCTCAAGGATCTGTACAAGAAGCTGAACGACAACGACCTCAAGGAGAAAGTGATCTTCTCGCTGTCGCAGATGGGCGGGACCGACAACTACCGCTGGCTGATGGATATCGCGCTCGACGAGAGCGAGAACATCGAGCTGCGAAAGAAGGCGCTCTTCTGGGCCGGGCAGGGCCGCACCGTGGACGTCGCCGATCTCGTATCGCTCTACGATCGCACCAAGGATCGTGAGATGAAGGACCAGCTGATCTTCGTATACTCGCAGCGCCGCGAAGCCGCCGCGCTCGACAAACTCTTCGCCATCGGGAGAAACGACCCCGACCGCGAGCTGCGTAAGAAGGCGATCTTCTGGATCGGCCAGTCGCGCGACCCGCGGGCGGCGCAGTTCCTCCAGGAGCTGATCAACCAATGAACAACCGTGCGGGGTGCGTCGTGCGTGGTGCGTGGGTCGCCTTGATGTTTGTGACGACCGTCGCCGCAGCACAGACGCTGGAGCGGCGCATCGCCGGCGCGCCCGATGGCTCGGTGCGGTTCAGCTTCGCCGCGAAGCCGGGCGTGTACGGCAACGGCCGCAACATGATCAGCTGGGATTGCGACAACGGAAACTGCCACAGCCGGCAGGTTGACAACTACTCGGACTACGACCGCGACGATTGGGGCGCGCCCTGCGATTCAGGCCCAGTGCGCGTCGCTCTCACGAAACGCGGCAGCGCCATTACCGACCTGCGAGTGTACGTGGGCGGAGCGTGGCGGCCCAGCAGCGCCACGGATCTCGGCACCGTGGGCACACGCGACGCCGCGAGCTACCTCCTCGCGCTCGCGAAACAAGACGCAAGCCGCGCGGCCGAGAAAGCCATCTTCCCCGCCATGCTCGCCGACAGCGTCACGTTGTGGCCCGATCTGTTGAAGATCGCGCGCGATGCCGACGTCTCGCGGAAAGTCCGCCGCTCAGCGGTCTTCTGGCTGGGCCAGGCCGCGGGCGACGCCGCCACGCGCGGTCTCTCGGACTTGGTGGACGATCGGGGAGCCGATCGCGAGGTGCGCGAAACGGCGGTGTTTGCCCTGTCGCAGCGTCCCCGGGACGAAGGCGTGCCGGCGTTGATCCGCATCGCGAAGCAGAATCCCGACCCCGAGCTGCGCCGCAAGGCGATCTTCTGGCTTGGCCAGTCGGACGACCCGCGGGCCCTCAATCTGTTCGAGGAGCTGCTCACGAGGCCGTAATGCCTTTGTATCTTGTCCCGCATGGCGTTCTGGACTGGACGGCGTGCCGCCGGCGGGATCATCCTTGCGGTTTTTCTCATTGGCCTGACGTGGGCGGCCGTTGTGGTCGCGGTCGCCGTCCACGCCGCGCGCGATGACGCCACCGGCGCCGATGCCATCACGGTCCTCGGCGCCGCGCAGTACAATGGGCGGCCTTCGCCCGTGTTTCGCGCCCGTCTCGACCACGCAGCCGCCCTCTATCAACGCGGTCTCGCCCCGGTCGTCCTCGTCACCGGCGGCGTAGGTCCCCGCGACACACTCAACGAAGCCAACGTCGGCCGCGATTACCTGCTCCGGCTGGGCTTGCCCGGTGACGCAGTCGTCCCACTCGCCGGCGGCGATGACACGTTTGCGTCGATCGATCAAGTCAGGCATTGGTTCGAAGGACGGGATAGCCGGCGCGTCCTATTCGTGAGCGACGGTTTTCATATGCTCAGGTTGCAGATCATCGCGAAACGGTTGGGGCTTGTGCCGTACACCTCGCCCGCCACAGGGTCTCCAATTCACGCCAGCCTGCGCCGCAACACCGGGTACCTCTTTGCGGAAGGGTTCAAGGTGCCCTTCACCTGGCTCTTCCAGCACTAACAGGAGCAGTGGATGCAGATCGCCAGTAAACGAATCCACGCCGGGCGCGTCATCAACCTCGACGTAGATACGGTGCGCTTTCCGGACGGCTCGACGGGAGAGCTCGAGATAATTCGACATCCGGGGGCCGCCGCTGTCGTGCCTTTCGCCTCGGACCCGCGCGGGGCCGATCCCACGATCCTGCTCATCGAGCAGTTCCGGCATGCCGCGGACGGGACGCTCATCGAAATCCCCGCGGGACGCTTGAACCCTGGGGAGGATCCGCGGGTGTGTGCTCAACGTGAGCTGCTCGAAGAGGTAGGTGTGAAAGCCGGGCGTCTCGAGCGTCTTACTACTATATGGACGACCCCCGGCTTTACCGACGAGCGGATTCACCTTTTTTGGGCAGCCGACCTGACCGCGGACAAGCATGCGCGCGAGCCGGACGAGTTCATCGAGGTGACGCCCAAGCCGCTATCGGAGGTCTTAAAGCTGATCCGCGACGGGGTGATCTGTGACGCTAAGACCGTGCTGGGCATCTTCTTCGTTGCGGGTTTCATCCTGGAGCATTAGTCCCTTCGCTCCTCGGATCTAGATCGAATGTGGAATTGCGTCGTCCCCTGGCTGGGACAATATTCCCATTTCGCAGCCCGCTGCGAATCGTAACCTGCTGTCGCATAGGGAGTTACTTCACCAGCCTGGGAGGCACGATTTGTGCCGAGTGCTCATAAGGTGAGTCAGGTCAGGGCTTTGCCTGTTTCCGTCCGAAACGCAAGGGTACCTATGCGGACCACGCTGAAGCGACCAACCCCGGCCGTTGACACGCAGCGAGCGTTGCAGCGTGAAGCGCTGCACGAGTTGGATGACGGTCAGGTTGTGATGCGGCATTTGGCGGGCGAGCCACAAGCCTTCGGGACTCTCGTCGACCGTTACCAGACTCGCCTCCTCAATTTCGTGAACCGGACCATCGGCGATCGCGAGCGGGCTGAGGATCTGGTGCAGGAAGTCTTCATCCGGGTGTTCCGCCATCTGCAACGCTTCGACCAGACGAAGAAATTCTCGACGTGGATCTACACCATCGCGTCGAACCTTGCGAAGAACGAGCTGCGCAACCGCAGCCGCAATCCGCTGGTGTTGTTCCAGACGATCAAGAAAAACTGGGAAGCCGATCATCGGCCGCTGCAGTTCGAGGATACGACCGCACGTCCTGACGACCTGTACCGCAAGCGGTTTTTGAAGGATGCGGTGGACCAGTGCGTCCAGCGGCTGCCAGAACACCACCGGGAGGTGTTCGTTCTCCGGGAGCTCGAGGGGAAGAGTTACCAGGAGATCGCTGAAATCACCCGGTGCAATTTGGGGACGGTGAAAAGCCGCCTGAATCGGGCACGAAACAGCTTCGCCCAGCTCATCGGCCCCATCCTCGTCTAGGCATATCCCCCCCCGGCTGCGGAACACCTCGCGGGCCGGGGTGGTACACTTCCACCATGCTGTGTACCGAATTCCTGGAACGGCATAGCGATTTCCGGGACGGCTTGATCAGCGCTCCCAGGGAACTGCGTCGGCTTGCGCGACACATGGCACACTGTGCCGCCTGTCGCCGCTACGACGCCACCGTCCGCCAAGCCGTGCAAGTGCTCCACTTCGCCTCACCGATTTCCCCGTCACCCGACTTTCGCCAGCGTCTCGACGCGCGACTCGCGGTCGAGCGTCGCAGAGTTCCGCGACCACCGGCTGGCGCCGGCGTATCCGCCGCTATGCTGGTGCTTGCCGCATTGGCGTTGTTCTTCTTCGAGGTTGGACGGCGTCCCCAAATAAAACGGGCTCCCCTGCTGCCGCCGGCGGCGTTTCCGAAGCCGGTGGCCAGCGCACGCCTGCCGTTCGTTTCATTCCAGGATCCGCGCACCAGTGTCGTCAGTGGAAATCCGTATCCGTACGGCACGGCGCTCGTACAACCCGCCACAATCGTCTTCCAGCCCGCATCCGCGGGGCGTTAGCAGCTTTTCGGCCTTTCTCGGGGCACAAGGGCGCGGTAACTTCGCCAGTATGGCGGCGCTCACCCTCGATGCGCTCCTTCGTAGCCTAAAGAAGGGCGCTCGCGTCCCCGAACCTGTCTATCTGCTCTATGGTGACGAAGATGTCCTCAAGGATGAGGCCATCCGTGCGCTCGTGGACGGGGTCGTGAACCCGGACTTCAATCTGGACGTCCGCTTTGCGCCCGATTTGACGCCGGAATCGTTTCATGCGCTGGTGAATACGCCACCCATGCTGGCCGAGCGGCGCGCGGTGGTGGTGCGCGGCGTGGAGCAGATCGGCAAGCGGAAAACGCAGCTGCGCGACGAGCTGGTCCGCTATCTTGCCGCCCCCAATCCGACCACGCTGCTTGTGCTCGTGTTCACAGCGGGCGAGGAGCCCGATGCCGATCTTGTTCGTGCCTCCACGTCGGTCGTGTTCGAGCCGCTCTCGGCGGAGCGCGTGCCTCGCTGGCTACAGCACCGTGCGACGACGCTGGGCGTGACGCTCGCACCTGATGCCGCGGAGCTGCTCCTGAGTGCCGTCGGCAATGACTTGAGCACACTGTCGCGTGAGCTCGAGAAGCTCGCTGCACTCACCGGGGGCACCGGCCGCTCCGTCACGGCCGACGATGTGACCAGCTTGGTCGGCGTGCGACGCGGGGAAACCGTGTACGACCTGGTTCACGCCGCGTTGGAGCGTCGAGTCGCACGCGCCGCGCAGCTCGTCGAGCCGGTGCTCGAGCAAGCAGGCATGAGCGGGGTCAAGATCGTATCGCTACTCGGCACACACCTGGTTGGAACGGCGTTGGCGCGAGCCGAGCGGGATCGCGGCGGGAACGTCGCCCCCCCCCGCTTGCCCGACACCGTCTTCCGGCAGCTGCTCGCCGCGCGTCCCTACGGCCTGCGCGGTTATAAAGAGGAAGCGGCACACTGGAGTAGTTGGAGCGCGCAGTGGACCGCGGGCGAGCTCAGCCATGCCCTGCGCGCGGCGCTCGCAGCCGACAACGCATTGAAGACCGCGACGGTAACGGATGATCGGGGGATTGTGACGCAGCTGGTGTTGGGGTTTGCGAAGCTGGATCGGGAGGCTGCATGAGCGGTGGAACGATGGAACGATGGAACGTTGGAATGATGCTTTCCATCGTGGCTCTTTTCATCATTCCATCATTCCATCTTTCCGCCCAGACAGACGCTCGCCTCGCCGAGGCGCTCCGACTCGCCCAGTCCGGCCAGGTCGATTCCGGGCGCGCCATTGTACGGCGCATGCTCGCGACGGTGTCGCCCGCCGATTCGGTCTATCCGGAAGCACTGCTGACCGCCGCCAAGATTGCCCCCAATGCGCAGACGGTGGCGTCGAATCTCAATAGAATCGTCGTCGAGTACGGCGCTGGGCCGTGGGCGGACGATGCGCTGTTACTGCTCACGCAGCTCTACTTCGCGCAACGCGACCCGGCGCAAACGATTCAGGCCGCCGAGCGGCTGAACCGCGATTACCCGGACTCGCCGCTGCGGTCCCGCGCCAACTTCTCCGCGGCGCGCGCGTACTTCGATCTCAAGAACGAAACCCGCGGCTGCGAGCTGATCCGCCAGTCGCTGGACGGCGCCGGCGAGGACGTCGAGTTCAAGAACCAGGTCAGCTTCTACGCGGCGCGGTGCAGCGCGACCAGCACCACGACGACGACCGCCACCCCTCCCCCGTCATCCTCGGACACCGGAAGCAGGGCCACCCCTCCGCCGGTACACGCGTATGCGGTGCAGGTGCTAGCCGTGAAGAGCGCCGCACAAGTGGATGACATGCTCACTCGACTCAAAGTGATGGGGTTCGAGGCCCGGGTGGTGCGTGACTCGACCGGCTTCTTCAAGGTGCGTGTGGGCCGCTACGCGACGCGCGAGGAAGCGGT
Source organism: Gemmatimonadales bacterium (assembly GCA_036002655.1). Lineage (GTDB taxonomy): Bacteria > Gemmatimonadota > Gemmatimonadetes > Gemmatimonadales > GWC2-71-9 > 20CM-2-65-7. The sequence goes on along the minus strand of DASYTD010000093.1, from coordinate 3,128 downwards.
CCGGACGCAGCAGCGCCTGCGCACACGCGTCGGCGGGCAGCCGTTTGTGGTGGAGGAGCCTTGACCGCGGTAACGGAAACGCCACTCATGCAGCAGTATCGCGACATCAAGGCCCGCCATCCTCAGACGATTCTGTTTTTCCGGATGGGCGACTTCTACGAGATGTTCGAAGACGATGCGAAGCTCGCGGCCCGCGAGCTGGGGCTGACACTCACCTCCCGCAACAACGGCGGGGCCGCGGAAGTCCCGCTCGCCGGCGTTCCCGTCAAGGCGGCCACCGAGTATCTGCGGCGACTGATCGCCAAAGGACATCGCGTCGCCATCTGCGAACAGATCGAGGATCCCAAGCTGGCCAAAGGCGTCGTGCGTCGAGCGGTCGTCGAGACCGTCACACCGGGCACGGTGCTCACGGACGATTGGTTGGTCCGCAACCGCAACAACTACGTCGTGGCGCTGGACCCGCGCGGCGCGGCCGCGGGGCTCGCTGCCCTCGACGTGACGACCGGTGAGCTGATTCTCGAGGTCGTGCCGGCGACAGACATCGAGCCGGCGCTGGCGCGCTTTGAAGCCCGCGAGCTGGTCGTGCCGACTGGAGCACCCACTCACAGCCCGGGGACAACGACGATCACTGTGCGCGAGGCGTGGGAGTTCGACGCCGAGCTCGCCCGCGAAGACCTGATGCGCACCTACGGCATTGCTTCGCTCGACGGCCTCGGCGTGGCCGCGGACGATCGCCCCGCGATCGGCGCCGCAGGCGCGTTGTTGCGGTACGCGCGCGAGCTCAAGCCCGGCGGGCTGCCCCACCTCGCCCATCCCACGATCGTGCGGCGTGGGGACGTGCTGCCGCTCGACGAGATGACGCGCCGCAACCTCGAGCTCGTCGAGCCGCTCCGCGCCGGGGCCGAAGGCGCAACGTTGCTCGAGGTAATCGACCGCACCCTGACCCCGATGGGCGGGCGACTGCTGCGCCGTTGGCTGCTGGCGCCTCTCGTGGATCCCGCGGCGATCAATGCGCGGCTCGATGCCGTACAGATCCTCGTGACCGATGGTCGAGGTCGAGAGCGGCTGCGCGAGGCGCTCGACGGCGTGCGCGACCTGGAGCGCCTGGCCGGGCGCGCCGCGCTGGGACGCGCCACACCGCGCGAGATGGGTGCATTGCGCGATTCGATCCTGCGGCTCCCCGACGTCGCCGGTGCGTTAGGCGGTCTCGAGGGGGACGCGGTCGCACTGGAGCTCGACCTGCTCGCGGACATCGGCGAGGAGCTGGGTCGAGCGCTGGTGGAGCGGCCGCCCGCGCAGCTGGACGATGGCGACGCCATCAAGCCGGGCTACGATGGCGAGCTCGACGAACTGAAGGCCGCGCGCGACGGCGGGAAGCAGTACATCGCCGCGCTCCAGACGCGCGAGCGCGAGCGCACGGGCATCGGGTCGCTCAAGGTCGGGTTCAACAAGGTCTTCGGCTATTACATCGAAGTCACCCACGCGCACCGCGAGCGGATTCCGGCTGACTACGAGCGGCGGCAAACGCTCACCGGCGCCGAGCGCTACGTGACGCCGGACCTGAAGGAGTATGAGGCCAAAGTCCTCGGTGCCGAAGAGCGCATCGCGGCGCGCGAGGCAGAAGCGCTGGACCAGCTGCGGCGCCGCGTCAGCGAGGCGATCAGCAGAGTACAGGCGAGTGCCGGTGTGTTGGCCCAGCTGGATGTCTGGGCCGCGCTTGCGGACGTCGCCGAGCGCGAGCGCTATGTGCGGCCGGAAATGACGGCCACGTTCACGCTCGAGCTCGAGGGCAGCCGCCATCCCGTCGTGGAGCGGATGATGCCGCGGGAAGCGTTCATCCCGAACGACGTGGTGCTCGACGAGGCAGGACGCGTCGTCCTCCTTACCGGTCCGAACATGGCGGGCAAGTCCACCTTGCTCCGGCAGGTCGGCCTGTGCGTGGTGCTGGCACAGATCGGGTCATTCGTGCCCTGCCGTCGCGCGACCATTGGCGTCGTGGATCGCCTGTTCACGCGGGTCGGTGCGTCCGACAACCTGGTGCGCGGGCAGTCCACCTTCATGGTGGAGATGAGCGAGACGAGCTCGATCCTTCACGCCGCAACCGGGCGCAGTCTCGTGCTGCTCGATGAGATCGGCCGCGGCACCTCGACCTATGACGGCGTCGCGATCGCCTGGGCCGTCACCGAGTGCCTGCACAACAGCATCGGGTGCAAGACGATCTTCGCCACGCACTATCACGAGCTGACCCAGCTCACCGAAGAGCTCGAGCACGTCCGCAACTTCAACGTGGCGGTCCGCGAGGTCGGAGACGAGATCGTGTTTCTGCACCGGCTGGAGCCGGGTGGCGCGGACCGGTCGTACGGGATTCATGTCGGCCGGCTCGCGGGACTCCCCGCGCCGGTTGTGACGCGCGCCTGGCAGGTGCTCAAGCTCCTCGAGGCCGGCCACCATGTCGCCAAACAGCGCCCCCCGTCACCGCTCGACGCGACGCAGCTCGGCCTGTTCGGCGCGCCTGCACCCGATCCGCTGCTGCTCGAGCTCGATGGACTCGACGTCAACACATTGTCGCCGCTCGACGCGCTGAATCAGTTGGCCGCCTGGAAGAAGCGGCGACAAGATGGAGGCAGCTGACGTGCGAGCGACGATGACCATCGCCATCCTGTTCGCGCTCAGCGCGTGCGGCGGATCAGCACCCCAGTCCGATGGGCAAACCAGCCAAGCGGCGCCGCCGCCCGAATCGGAGGCGCCGGTCGCGCTCAATCCCGACGTGCCGATCGCCTATCCACCGGCGCTGTTCGAGCAGAAGGTCGAAGGAGACGTGACGCTCCGGCTGTTCGTCGATTCGACCGGCAAGCTGATCCCTGATTCCACGCGAGTCGCGGAGCCGAGCGGCTACCCGGCCCTGGACTCGGCTGCGCTCGCCGGCGCCTCAGGGCTGCGGTTCGCGCCCGCGAAAAGACACGGCGTCGCGGTTGCCACCGCCTTTCTTCAGCCGGTTGAGTTTCGCCAAGTCGGCACGACGCGGACCGGCACCGTGACGCTGCCTCGGGCCCCGGCTCCTACGCCTCCACCAGCGCCCCCGCCCGCTCGACCCCGACCGCGGCCGCCCGCGCCGCCCGCGCCGCCCG
>DASYTD010000092.1:0-5614 GCA_036002655.1 Gemmatimonadales bacterium | reverse complement strand
TCCGCCAGCTCGTTCCACGCGAACTCGAAGCAGCGCTTGGCCGCTTCGTCGAGCCGGAACTGCTCCAGCGACGCCGTGGCCTCGCGAATCGTGGCCTGGGCGCGCGACAGGATCCAGCGGTCCGCGAGCGTGAGCTGGCGGCGGTCCACCGCGTCGATCGGCGGCACCGATTGCGGCAGCTGGCCCAGCACGAACTGACCGATGTTCCAGAGCTTGTTCGCGAAGTTGCGGCCCGGCGCGAACGTCGTCTCGAGATCGTCCGGGTCGAGCATCAAATCCTGGCCCAACGCCGTGTTCGCGATGCACGTCCAGCGCAGCGCGTCGGCGCCGAACTTCTCGACCACGTCGAGCGGATCGATGCCGTTGCCCAGCGACTTCGACATCTTGCGGTGCCTTGTGTCGCGCACGATGCCGTGCAGGAACACCGTGCTGAACGGCTTCTTGCCCATGAAGTGGTAGCCGGACATCAGCATGCGCGCGACCCAGAAGAACAGGATGTCCGGGCCCGTGACGAGGGTGTTGCCCGGATAGAAGCGCTTCAGGTCGGGCGTCTCGTCGGGCCAGCCGAGCGTCGCGAACGGCCAGAGCCACGACGAGAACCAGGTGTCGAGCACGTCGGGATCTTGCTCGACCGGACCGCCGCATTTAGGGCACGTCTTCGGATCCACCCGGTCGGCCCACTGGTGCTTGCACTTGGTGCAAGTGAACACCGGAATCCGGTGTCCCCACCACAGCTGCCGCGAGATGTTCCAATCCCGGATGTTGTTCATCCAGTTCTCGAACGTGGCGCCCCAGCGGTCCGGCACGATCGTGAACTCGTTTTTCGCGTAGCCCTGCATCACGCGCTCGGCCAGCGGCTTCATCTTCACGAACCACTGATCGGAGAGCCGAGGCTCCACGACGGACTCGCAGCGGTAGCAGCGGCGCACGGAGTGCCGGTGCGGCTCGGTTTTTACCAACAGGGCGGTCGCTTCGAGGCGCTCGAGGATCCTCTTGCGCGCCTTGAACCGATCGACCCCGACTAGCTCTGGCGGGACGCGTTGGGCGGTCGGGCGGTCGCGACCGCCGCCGTTGCCCTTGACCGCCGCCATTGTCTTTTGACCGCCATCCTCACCAAGCGTTCCGTCCTCCCGCATGATCAACGGCATTTCGAGGCCGTGACGAACTCCAATCTCAAAGTCGCTCGCGTCATGCGCCGGCGTCACCTTCACGAACCCGGTCCCGAACTCCTTATCAACGCTTTGGTCGGCGATAATCGGGATCTCCACGTTCGCGATCGGCACGCGAACCTTCTTGCCGATATAGGGCCGGCCGCGCGGGTCATCGGGGTTCACGGCGACCGCCGTGTCACCCAGCATCGTCTCGGGGCGGGTGGTGGCGACGGTGATCGCAGCCCCCCCGGGGCCGTCCACGAGCGGGTACTCGATGTAATACAGGTTCCCGTTCGTCTCGTGGTGCTCGGCCTCTTCATCTGATAGCGCGGTCAGGCAACGCGGGCACCAATGGATGACACGGTGGCCGCGATAGATGAGCTGCTGCTCCCACAGCCGTACGAACACCTCGCGCACCGCGCGAGAGTACTCGGGGCTGAGGGTGAAGCGGGTGCGCGACCAGTCGCACGAGCTGCCAATGACCTTGAGCTGCTCGAGGATCGTTTTGCCCGTCTTGGTGACGAACTCCCACACGTAGCGGAGGAACGCCTCGCGTCCCACATCGAAGCGGGTTTGGCCTTTTTCGGCGAGCAGCTTCTCGACCACGTTCTGGGTGGCGATGCCGGCGTGATCGGTGCCCGGCAGCCACAGCGCCGCGCGGCCGCGCATCCGCTCGAAGCGGATGAGCACGTCCTGGGTGACGTTGTCGAGCCCGTGTCCCATGTGGAGGACGGCGGTGACATTGGGTGGCGGGATGACGATGACGTACGGCTCGCCGCCCTGCTTAGGCTGGAAGACACCCGCATCGAGCCAGCGCTTATAGATGGCGGGTTCTACGGGCCGCGGATCGTATGCCATTCCTTAATATAGAAGCCGCCACTAGAATATCGTCCAATGACGACAGCCCAGTCCGCGACATCCGATGATGCTCTGCCACCCAGCCGCATCGTGCGCTGGGTTTTGCTCGGGGGCGTAATTCTGTTTTCGGTGGGACTCTATTTCCGATTCGGGTTGCACGTGCCGCCCATCGGAACGGTGCCGCCACCGGCTGCGACGACGACTACTCCCTAAGAAATGTCCCCTTCCGAGATTCGGGTCGTCCTGCCGGATGGGAGCACAAAGACCCTACCGGCCGGCGCGACGGGCGCCGACTTAGCCCGGGCGGTGGGCCCGGGGCTCGCCAAAGCGGCTCTTGCGATTCGCGTGAATGGAGAGGTACGCGACTTACAGCGACCGCTCCCCGACGGCGTGACGGTTTCTATCCTCACGGACAAGAACCCCGAGGCGCTCGACGTGCTGCGCCATTCGTCGGCGCACGTGCTCGCCACCGCGGTGCGGCAGCTCTTCCCGAAAGCGGCGATCGGGTTCGGTCCGCCGATCGAGGATGGCTTTTACTACGACTTCGACGTGGGCCGGCCGTTTACGCCGGAGGATATCGAGGCGATTGAAAAGAAAATGGCCGAGGTCACCAAGGCTGATTATGTCTTCACGCGCGAAGAGGTAAGCAGGGAAGAAGCAAAACGGCGGTTCGTCGATGATCCGCTCAAGCTCGAGCGCATCGAAGACTTGGGTCCGAACGAAGTCATCTCGGTCTATACCGACGGGCCGTTCGTGGATCTCTGCCGCGGCCCGCATGTTCCCAGTACCGGGCGGATCAAGCATTTCAAGCTGCTCCACGCGGCCGGTGCGTATTGGCGCGGCGACGAGCGGCGCCAGATGCTGCAGCGAATCTATGGGACGGCCTGGTTCAGCAAGGACGATCTCGAGAGCTATGTCCGGCGGCTCGAGGAAGCCCGCAAGCGCGACCATCGCATCATCGGCAAGCAGCTCGATCTCTTCTCCATTCAGGAAGACGTCGGGCCGGGGCTGATTCTGTGGCATCCCAAAGGCGCCACGCTGAACTTCCAGCTGCGCCGTTTCATCGAGGACGTGATCCTGGAGCGCGGCTATCAGCTCGTCTACACGCCGCACGTGACGCGCGAGCAGCTGTTCCTCCGGTCCGGCCACTTGCCGCTCTACGCTGCGAATCAGTTCCCGCCGATGGCGGCGGGCGAGGGCGAGTCGGAAGACGTGCGCTATCGCGTCAAGCCGATGAACTGCCCCATGCACATCCTCGTGTACGCGAGCCAACAGCGCAGCTATCGCGATCTGCCGATTCGCCTCGCCGAGATCGCGAACGTCTATCGCAACGAGCGCTCGGGGACGCTGCACGGCATGCTGCGCGTACGCGGGCTGTCGATGGACGACGCGCACATCTTCCTGCGCGAGGATCAGATCGAGCAGGAAATTTTCGAGATGATCGACATCGTGGACCTCGTGATGGCGAAGACATTTGGACTGCAGTACCGCCTCGACCTGGCGACGCGGCCCGACAAGAAGCTGGGCACCGATGCGATGTGGGATGTGGCGGAGAAGGCGCTCGAAGGCGCGCTCAAGCGCCGTGGTCTCACATACCGGATGGACGTGGGCGGCGGCGCGTTCTACGGCCCCAAAATCGACATCAAGTTCAACGATGCGATCGGGCGCGAGTGGCAGGGCGCGACGATCCAGCTCGACTACGCGCTGCCGGAGCGCTTCAACCTCGAGTACACCGGGGCCGACAACAAGCCGCACCGGACGCTGATGATGCATCGCGCGATCTTCGGCACGATCGAGCGGTTCACGGGCTTCCTGATCGAGCACTTCGCCGGCGCGTTCCCGCTGTGGCTATCGCCCGAGCAGGTGCGCGTGCTCCCGATCGCCGATGCCCAGCTCGAGGCGGCGCGGACGGTGCATGAGGCGCTGCACAAAGCCGCGATGCGCTCGCATCTCGACGAGCGCTCGGAGACTCTCAACTACAAGATTCGGGACGCCGAGACTCACAAGGTGCCGTACATGGCGGTGGTGGGGCAGCGGGAGGCGGAATCGGGGCAGGTCGCGGTACGCGGGCGTGGGGCTGGAAACAAACAGGTGGTGATGGGTTTGGATGAATTTGTGGCGAAGCTGAAGGAAGAGGTTCACACCAGGAGTCTCACTCCGTTAATTTGATCCCAGGCTAAAGCCTCACACAACACGAGATGCTATGACTGATTCCACCACCCCTGTGATTTTATCCGCCTGTCGGACACCGATCGGCCGGTATCTGGGCGGCCTGTCGCCGTTGCCGGGGCCGCGCCTCGGTGCCCTGGTGATCCGCGAAGCGGTGCGCCGCGCCACGATCGCCGACACCGCGGTCGAAGAAGTCATCATGGGCAACGTGCTCCAGGGTGGTGAAGGGCAGGCGCCCGCGCGCCAAGCGGCGATTCATGCGGGGTTGCCGGGCACGATCCCCGCCATGACGATCAACAAGGTCTGCGGCTCGGGGCTCAAGGCGGTGATGCTCGCGGCGCAGGCGATCAAGGCGGGCGACGAGCAGTGCATCGTGGCCGGCGGATTCGAGTCCATGTCGAACGCACCGCACTACGTGTACGGCATGCGCTCCGGCATCAAGGCCGGCAACAGCGAGCTGGTGGACGGCATGATCCGCGACGGCCTGTGGGATTCGTTCTCGAACACGCACATGGGCAACCTCGCCGAGTACACGGCAAAAAAAGCCGGCGTGTCGCGCAAAGAACAGGACGAGTTCGCGTTCCAGAGCCACCAAAAGGCCGTGAAAGCGATGGAGTCGTGCTTCTTCAAGGCCGAGACGGTGCCGGTTGAGACTCTCTCCAAGGACGAGGGGCCGCGCGCCGACACATCGCTCGAAAAGCTGGCGTCGCTCAAGCCGGTGTTCCAGAAGGACGGGACGGTAACAGCGGGCAATTCGCCGGGTTTGAATGACGGTGCAAGTGCGTTAGTCGTTTCGTCACTGGCTTTCGCGAAGGCGCACGGCGTGAAGCCCATGGCCAAGATCACCGGCTATGCAACGGGCGGTGGCGAGCCGAAGGAACTGTTCTTCGCGCCGATCGTCGCGGTGCAGAACCTGATGAAGAAAACCGGCACCAAGATTTCGGATTACGATCTCATCGAAGCCAACGAAGCGTTCGCGGTGCAGGCGCTCGCCGACGGCCGCGCCCTCGGCTGGGATTGGAGCCACGTGAACGTACACGGCGGCGCGGTCGCGCTCGGGCATCCGATCGGTGCTTCCGGTGCGCGCGTGCTCACGACACTCTTGTATGCGTTGAAGCAGTATGGAAAGCAGACCGGCCTCGCCACCCTCTGTCTCGGTGGCGGCAACGCTGTAGCCCTCTCCGTGGAGATGCTCTGATGGAACGTGTTGCGTTGGACGTGCGGCGTGCGGCGTTCGGCGTGCGCGCCTTCGCGGTCGTGCTGGGCGCGCTGCTCGTCGCGGCCGCCGCTCAGCTTTCCATTCCGCTTCCGGGCACCCCGGTCCCCATGACGCTGCAGCCGATGGCGGTGCTGCTCGTCGGCGGCCTGCTCGGCGCACGGCTCGGCGCGCTGAGCATGATCCTCTATCTGGCGGTGGGCGCCGCGGGGCTGCCGGT
>DASYTD010000091.1:0-3458 GCA_036002655.1 Gemmatimonadales bacterium | reverse complement strand
GTGGTGCTTTAGGTCCCATATGTCCATATCAGGTAGTTTCGCAGCCTGATTCATCTCGTCCGACCAATGGGCCGGATGACGAGCGCCGGTCAGGACGATCGCGAGATGGAGCTCCTCATGCGGCACGTTTCCCGTGTCCCGCTCCCCGTCTCCGGACCTGAACACCGTGCCCACTTCGAATAACCGCACGTCCCGATTGCCCACGCTCCAGTTGTGCTCCACCCGGCGCACCAAGCCCGGCAAGAGCCGACTGCGCAGGTGCGCCTCCTCGGCGGAGAGGGGGTTTTGGACCGCGACGGCGTCGGGGCCGTCGGCCGGGCCGAGCGGCAGCGTCCGGGCCTCGAGCAGCCCGCCGCCGCTCGCCACCAGCTGCTCGCGAATGCGCCGCAGGGTCAACTCCGCGGCCGCGTCGGGGACAGTCCCGGGCCGGTACGGCCGCAGCTCGTCGGGGAATGAGTCGTAGCCCCGGAGCCGCGCGACTTCTTCGATCAGATCGACCTCACGCGTGACGTCGGGGCGCCAGCCGGGGATTTGAACCGCCATGCGCTCATCCCGCGGCGCGACCACGAATCCCACCCCCGCAAGCAAACGCTCGATCTCCCGCCGCGGGATCGAAACTCCCAGCAGGTGAGCAACGCGCGCCTCGCGCAGGAACACGGAGCGCGGCTGCTGCGGCTCCGGCCACAGATCAATCGGAGGCTCGCCCATCTCCCCGCCCGCCACCGCGCGGATGAGGTCCACTGCGCGCGCCAGCGCGTCCGGCATACCGAGCATGTCAATGCCGCGCTCGAAGCGATAGCTCGACTCGCTCGAGAGACCGAGCGCGCGTCGCGTGCGGCGAATTCTGGTCGGCTGGAAGTACGCGCATTCGAGCACGATGTCAGTGGTGCTCTCCGAAACCTCCGAGTCCGCACTGCCCATGACACCGGCGACAATCGTCGGCCGCTCGGCGTCGCAGATCGCTGTCATCTCCGTCGTCATTTTGCGGGGGACGCCGTCAAGCGTGACGATCTGCTCGTTCGGCTTGGCGCGGCGCACCACGACCGCGGGCCCGCGCAGCTTCGCGCGGTCGAACGCATGCAACGGCTGATTGACCTCGAACAGGATGTAGTTCGTCGCGTCAACGATGTTGTTGATGGAGCGTTGGCCGATCGCTTGGAGTCGCGCGGCGAGCCAAGCGGGGCTCGACTCCACCCGCACACCCCGGATCACGGCGATCATGTACCGAGGCGCGCCTTCGGGGTCCTCTAACCGGACCTCGACACCATCGACGACACCGTGGGAACGATGGTCCGATGGAACGATGGAACGGGAGGCCGATCGGGTTTTCGTTCCAACGTTCCCACTTTCCATCTTTCCAACGGGGATCTCCGGGAGCTTTACGGTTCCACCGAATGCGACCGCCAGTTCCCGGGCCACACCGCGGTGACAGAGCAGATCCGGCCGATTCGCCGAGACGTCGATGATGATTTGCTCATCAGCGATCGGAATCGCTTCGAGAAACGGCGTGCCGGGAGGAGCGTCCGTCTGGAGCTCGAGGATGCCCGCATGATCCACGCCCAGGCCGAGCTCTTTGGCGGAACAGAGCATGCCGTTCGATTCGACGCCGCGTATCTTGCGGCGCTCGAGGACTAGACCACCCGGAAGAGTTGCGCCCACTGGAGCGAAGGGATACGCCTTGCCTGCTTGCACATTGGGAGCGCCGCAGACGACCTCGAGCGGCGCCCCGCCGCCGGCATCCACCAGGCAGAGCGTCAGTCGATCGGCATGGGGATGCTGCTTCACCTCGAGCACTCGCGCGACAACCACGTCGCGCAAATCCTGATGGATCGGCACGACACCATCGACCGGGGCGACTTGGCGCGCGAGCCGGTCGGCGACGTCCTGCCCTTCAAGGGGGCGCCCGAGCAACGCCTCTAACCAGCGGCGAGAGACGATCATGGCCCTCCCCGGGGCGTGGCCCCGGGGCTCGCTACCCGGGCCGGCCCTGCGAATTGTTCCAAAAACCGCACGTCGCTGTCGAAGAAGAGCCGGATGTCGGGGATGCCGTGGCGCAGCATCGCGATGCGCTCGGGGCCCATGCCCCAAGCGAAGCCGGTGTACTTCTCGCTGTCCACTTTGCAATTCTCGAGCACCGCGGGATGCACCATGCCGGAGCCGAGGATTTCCATCCAGCCGGTCTGTTTGCAGGCCGCGCAGCCCGAGCCACCGCAGATCTGGCACTGCACGTCCATCTCCGCGGACGGCTCGGTGAACGGGAAGTACGACGGCCGGAACCGCACTTTGGTCGTGGGCGAGAAAATGCGCCGTGCGAACGTCGCGAGCGTCGCCTTGAAGTCGACGAACGTGATCCCTTCGTCCACCGCGAAGCCCTCGATCTGCTCGAAGACGGGCGAGTGCGAGGCATCGAACGGGTCGCGCCGGTAGCAGCGCCCTGGAGTCACGATGCGAATCGGCGGCGGATAGGTCTCGAGGGTGCGGATCTGTACGGGCGACGTGTGCGTGCGCAACAGGACGTCGCCGCCCAGATAGAAGCTGTCCTGCGCGTCGAGCGCCGGATGATCCTTGGGAAAGTTCAGTGCGTAGAAGTTGTAGCGCTCGGTCTCGGCCTCAGGGCCGACGACGCGGGTGAAGCCCAGCTCGCGGAAGACGTCGCAGATCTCGTCCACGACTTGCGTCACGAGGTGCAGCCCGCCGCGCCACTGCCGGCGGCCGGGCAGCGTGAGGTCCACATCCGCGAGATCTGTGGCCGCGCCCTTCAAAGCCCCCTCGCGATCCTCGATCGCGCGCTCGAGCTCGCACTTCAGGTCGTTGGCTACAGCGCCTATGCGCTTGCGCTCCTCGGACCCTAGGCCCGGAAGGGCTTTCAGAATCTCGGTGAGGGCGCCGGCTTTGCGGCCCAGGAGCTCGGTCTTGAGCTCCTGGAGCCGGCGTTCGTCCGCCTGCGGAATCTCTTTCAGACGCTCCCGCAGCGAGTCTAGGGCTGCAAGGAGGTCGGGGGGGCTCATGACTAGAGGGCCTTCTTCGCGACCTCCGCCAACTGTTCAAACGCCGCCGGATCCCGCACGGCGAGATCGGCCAGGACTTTGCGATTGATTTCGACGCCCGCCTTGCGCAGGCCGTTCATGAGGCGGTTGTACGACAGCGCGTGCAGCCGGGCCGCCGCGTTGATGCGCGTGATCCACAGGCGACGGAACTCCACTTTTTTGCTACGCCGATCGCGATAGGCGTACCGCGCCGCCCGCTCGGTGGCCTCTTTCGCGGCCTTCCACAGTTTGCTGCGCCCGCCCCAATACCCCTTGGCGAGCTTCATCACCTTATTCTTGCGCTTCAGGCGCGCAACGTTGCTTTTGACGCGAGGCATGGGATCTCCTTACGCCATCAGCAGGCGCTTGAGGCGACGATCGGCATGCGACACGAGCGTCGCCTTGCGCAGGTGGCGCTTCCGCTTGGGATGC
>DASYTD010000090.1:0-30081 GCA_036002655.1 Gemmatimonadales bacterium | reverse complement strand
TAGAGGTGGCGCGACCCCACCCAATTGGCGCTGTAGCGCACCCAGTAGCTGACGTAGACGGTGGGGCTGGAGGGGAACAGATGCCGCGCCGCGACCCAGGGGGGCGTCGTCGCCCCCGCCGCAAAGCGGGCTTCGAGCGCGCGCGCGCTGCCCGCAGCATGCGTCGTGTCGGTCAGACTCGGGTCCACACGAAAGTCATACCAGCCACGGCCGCCAAACCCGGTAGCTTCGAAGTCTTCCTGGAGTAGGATGGTCCCACCGCTCTCTGGCGCAGTCACGGTCACTGCGGCCGTGTCGCTCTTGCCCTCGCTCGTCGCCGTGATCGTAGTCGCGCCGACCGCCACGCCACTCACGAGACCGGTGCTATTCACCGCGGCCACCAGCGGGTTGTCGCTCATCCAACTAATCAACCGGCCGGTCAGCACCGTACCGGCAGCATCGCGTAGCGTAGCCGTGAGCTGCCGCGTGCCTCCGATTACCAACGTCGCAGTCGCCGGATTCACCGTGACGGTGGCGACCGCGGCCGTGCTCGCCGTGGTCGTCGCGGGAGCCACGTTCGAAACCGCACCGTACACTGCGTTCTGGTTCATCGTGCCACGGAACGCGATCAATTGGAATTCATAGACCGTGTTCGGTTGCAGCCCTTGCACAGTGCAACTCCGCGCGGCCCCGATGGCCGTTCCCGCGAGCGGTGTGGCGCAACTTCCCTGGGTCACACTGGCGGCCGCTCCCCAAGAGATTGTGCCGACCGCGTAGCGCACGTCGTAACTCGCCGGCTGGCCGGCGCCGTCGCTTACTTCAGTGAAGGACAGCGTGACCGAGCTCTGCGTCACGCTCGCCACCGCCAGGTTGGTGACACTGCCGGGCGGCGCCGGGACACTCGTTACCGTGACCCGAGCTGTGTCCGCCAACGTGCCGCCGCTTTGGATGGCGATCACCCCATAGACCCCAGAACTGGAGCCCGCCGTGTACAGCCCACCGCTGGAGATCGCTCCCCCTGTAGCACTCCATCCCACTGCAACCGCGAGGCTGTCGCCTGCGGCGTTGCGCCCAAAGGCGAGGAACTGCCGCGACTGAAGCGGATCAATGATTGCGGTGTCGGGTGCGGTGATTAATTGCACCACGGAATTGTTGGGCGGGTTGGGATCGGTGACGCGTCGGCCCGGCATTTCGCACGCGACAAGCGCCGCGGCGGCCAGGGCCGCGAGCGGCGATTTCATAAGTGCCAAGCGCACCGACAGCTTGAAGGTGAACGGCATCCGCGCTCTTCCTCCCCCCAAAAAAAGGACCGGCAGTGTCGACCCGAAGGTCTACTCGCTGGCGGCCCGGCGGACGTGGCGATTAAATCGCGTTAGCCCCGTGCCTCTGCGTCACCCGCCTTTCGGCGGTGTTGCTCTGAGCAGCGTTTTCGCGAGGGCGCAACGCGAACTGCACAGTAGCAACCGGTCAAGATCCGCAGCAATGGGGGAATCCCCTGAAGCCCGGTAACTAGAAGAAGGAATGCATGACTGCGAGACGCGGCGTTTGACGATACGCCACCGCGCCCGCAGTGTGACCCGCGAGAGCGTGCGTTGCCTCACATATCAAGAGGAAGGACGACGCGTGGATACGACGAGGTTGTCGACCCACAACTTTTGCGCCGTGGATGCTTCGGCGGTACTGCGACTGAAGGTCAGCTGTACGGCGTTGAGCCGCAACACCGAGCTGCTCCGAAACCGCAGCCCGGACCACGTGCCGCGCAGCGCGCCGTCGATCCACAAACGCTGATTCCCGTTTGACTGGCCTGGCGTGTTGAGCGTCACCATAAACTCCAAGCGGTGCCATGCTCCGGGACTCAACTCCAGCGGCGGGCTATATGATTCCGTGCCATCGCCGTATCGGCCCCAACAGGTGACGCCATCGGGCTCGGGCGCCATGCCTGGATAGTACGTGTAGAAGCGCGTCGGTCCCGGGTTGCCGGTTGGCTCCGTCACGACCATGGCAATAAAAAAATCGGCGCCTTGCGGGCACACGCCCGCCTTGCCGGCGGCGGACCACTGATTGTCGGTTCGGGCGCCGAACAGACCAATCAGCTTCGTCCCGCCGCGCCAATTCTCAGGGAATCGGACGTAGTAGCTGACGTACAATGAATCGTAGCCGGGCATGAAAAAGCGCGTGAGCCAACCCCCGTCACTCCCGGCAGCGTACGTCACTTCCAGATAGTGGCTCCCCGATTGCGCGAACGGCTGCCCCTCCAGTACTCGCTGTCGGCTGGCGTCCGCACCGTCGGGCCACGCGGCCAAGGTTCCTGACTCGAAGTCTTCTGTGAAGACCGAGCCATCATTCGCGACAGCGCGGTCACAGTTCTGAGTCGCGCCGCTGAGGAGCAGCGCGAGCAGCATGAGGCTCATCGGGCGGCTCATACGGTCAGCGCCTCCTGATTCGGACACGACCGTATGAATATGAATCGTTCTGCTTTTTCACATCACCGGGGGCTCCGCCCCAAACCGGTCGGATCGTATACTCGGTGAACCCGGCGTCACTCGGCGTCTGTAGATCGGTGTACGCGCCCTGCGGCACGCCATCGAGCCACCAACGCACCACTCCATCCCGGCTTGTCCCACTGGTGCTGTAGCGAACATACCACTCGATCTGATGCCACTTGCCCAGCTCCACCGGCGTGGCCGTCACGTTCGGCTCGAGCCGGCGTGTGTCCGCTGCAAAAGTCGGCTCGACCTGGATGGTGTATTTGGTGCCGTCGAAGAACATCATGACGTAAATCGTGCCCGCCTCCGATGTGGCGGGGAAAAGCAACGCGATCTTGTTCACGCCACTCGGATGAGACTGCCAGGGGTTGCTTGGCTTCCACCAGAATCCGAAATACGTCTCAGGAGTAGGCGTCGATAGGTTGAAGTACGCAACGCCCGGCGCATATCCGGAACCGAACCCCGGGCCATACGTAAACACGATCGCGCTGGACGACATTGGCGTTGTCGCGTCCGTGGCGATCGACAGCCCGGCTCCCTCGCACCTCCACCCGTCGTCACTCCTGGTCCCCAACGACACATCGCTCACAACCGTCAGGCCCAGCGGCTCATTTGGCCACAGGGCGTCGCGTCCGGGAGGGCCTCGGCTCTCAACCGCCGCCCCGGACGCTCCGGAGCCACACCCTCCGACCGCTGGATTGTCACACCTGATCATCGCGACGACGAGAAACAGCGCACCCAGTCTATTGATCATGCGGCTCAGATTCTAGAAAATCGTATAGATGAAGGGCGCCAGTACCGAACCCTGCGCGAAGACGATTAGGGCACCGACCGCCAGCATCACCAGAATGACGGGCACCAGCCACCATTTCTTACGAACTCGCATGAAGGCCCATAGTTCTCGGGGCAGACTCGATTGCCTCATGTCAGACGCTCCAAGGTGGAATTTCGTTCAGCGCGCGTCGCTGCTGCTGCAAGACGCGGGCTAGACGCCTTCCCCCGCATTGTGTGACCGCGGTGTTGCGCCACCGCGACAACTCGTTAGCGTCCTGCGGCTGCACGCGCGCCGGGCGTCCGGGTCCGTGTCTTGCACCTGAGCGCGGCGTGAAAGACGCGCACGACGCCGCCCAGCGGCTTCGCGTGGCCTTCATCGGCGCCGGCCGGATGGCCCACCTGCACCTGCTCACCCTGGGGCGCGTACGCACGCCGCACATGGTCGTCGGTGTTCACGACACCGATCCCGACGCTGCTCGACAATTCGCTCGGCTCGCGGACGCATCCAGCCATGACACCGTGGAAGAACTGCTCGCGGTGGAGCGGCCCCACCTCGTGCATGTGTGCACGCCCGCCGGCACGCATTTCGAACCCGCACGCCAAGCCTTGCTCGCCGGCGCTCACGTGTACGTTGAGAAACCGTTCGTGGAGGTGGCGCGCGAAGCGGCGGAGCTGCTGGACCTGGCGGCGCGTCGCGGCCTACTCATGTGCGCTGGACATCAGCAGGTGCGTGACCCGGCGTACATGGCGCTCCTCCAGCGAGCGCCGTCACTCGGCGACGTCGTCCAGATCGATAGCTCGTTCACGTTTCGACCCATGGGAATCAGGCCCGAGCGGGCCGGCGTCCACACGCTGGCGGCGCAGCTCCTGGATGTGTTGCCCCACCCGCTTTACACGCTCGTGCATGCGCTCGAGCAAGTGACGCCTGACCCCGTCGCCGTGGAGGTCGCCGCCGTGACGGCCAGCCCCACCGAGTTGCACGCGCTGCTACGGGCCGGCCCGCGATACGGACGCTTGTCGATCAGCTTGCGGGCGCGCCCGATTGCTTCACTGCTCTCGATCAGCGGCACGGGCGGCACGCTGCTCGCTGACTTTTTGCGGACGAGCGTCGTGGGCGCGGCAAACTCGGGCGTTGAGCCGCTGGAGAAGGCGGTCAATCCGCTCGTTGAAGCGTGGCAGCTCGGCTTCCGCAGTGCCGGCGGCGTCGCGAGACGGCTGGCCCGCGGTGCCGGATACCCGGGGCTGGCCGAGCTGATCGACGCCTTCTATGCGGCGGTCGATTGCGGCGGCCCCTCACCGCTGGCGCCCGATCACCTGAAGCGCGTCGTCGCCTTGTATGAAGAGCTAGCCGCGAACGTGCGCGTCGCTGCCGAGCGTGCCGCGGTGCCGCGGCGTTCACCGCTGCCATCCAGCGATGCGCCCATCGTCGTGGTCACGGGCGCGCGCGGATTCTTCGGTCGAGAGATTGCCAAGCACCTCGCGCGGCGCGGATACCGCGTCCGCGGCATCAGCCGATCGCCGGAGGAGGAGCATCCCCATGTGCACGAGTGGCTTCGGCTTGACCTGAGCCGCGCAGCGCCGGGCGAGGCGTTCGCCGGCGCGGAAGCCGTCGTACACGCGGCGGCCGCATCTTCCGGCGGCTTCGACGTCCACCAGCGCAACACGCTCGATGCGACGCGGAACGTGCTCGATGGCATGCGCGCGGCCGGGGTGCCACAGCTCGTGTATGTGAGCAGCCTCTCCGTGCTCCGACCCCCGCGAACACCATGGGAGCAGCAAGACGAGCAGACGCCCTTGGTGGCACCCGACGACCGCACGTGCGGTCCATATGTTTGGGGAAAGACGGAGGCTGAGCGCATCGTGGCGGCTGGGGCGCCCCAGCGCGGCATCGCGGCGAGAATCATCCGCCCCGGTGCCCTGGTCGACTGGACCCATCCCGATCCGCCGGGATTGTTGGGACGTCGGTTGTTCGGCCAGTGGCACCTCGGCTTCGGCCGGCCTGGTCTGTCATTACCAGTGTGTGAGGTCGGCAGGGCCGCGGCAGTGGTTGCTTGGACGGTCGCGCATTTCGCGGACGCACCACCGGTGCTCAACCTCCTCGACCCTGCCGTCGCCACTCGACGACAACTGCTCGAGGAGTTCGCGCGCCACGGCTGGCAGGGCCGCTTCCTGTGGATCCCGATTCCACTGTTCACGGCCCTGGTCCAAACCGCGCGGTACATGTTGGCGTTGCCAAAGCTGCGGCGACCGGAGCCGCTCGCGCTGTACAGCATTCTGCGACCGCGGCGGTACCGGTCCGCCCTCGCCGGCGAGATCCTCAACCTGGTGATGCAGGAGCCGGGGCGCGCCACACCGTCGCTCGTCACCGCGCCGGCATGATCGTCATCACGCTGTTCGTCGGCCTCGTGGCTGCAGTCCTGCTACTGCCAAGTGTGTCCGACCTGGTGAGCCTCCTCCGGCTCGGAATCCCGAAGCGGCGACCACCGAGGCAACCCGGCGCCGAGCTGCCCCGGCTACTGTTCCTCGTGCCAGCGCACGATGAGGAGCACATGATCGAGTCGTGCGTTCGTTCGCTGGTAGCCTTGCGGTACCCAGCCGAGCGATTCCAGGCGGTGGTAATCGCCGACAACTGCACCGATCGCACGGCCGAGGTCGTTCGTGCGGCAGGGGTGCGGTGTCTCGAGCGACATGACCGAAATTTCCCCGGTAAGCCACGCGCGATCGCGTGGGCACTGACCGAGCTCCCCGTGGAAGCGTTCGACGCAGTGATCATCATCGATGCCGACACCATCGTCGACCCAGGATTTGGGTCCGCTCTAGCAGCGGCCGGTCCGGTCGGAGGACAGGCGTTCCAGGCGTACTTCGATGTGCGGAATCCCGCCGACAGTCCCCTGACCCAAATGGCGACGGTTCTTGCCGCCGCAAACTATCGCTTTGCATATGCGTTGAAGCGACGCGTTGGGTTGAACGCCCCGCTGTTGGGGAACGGCATGTGTCTCGGAACGGCGGTGCTCGCGGCGCATGGGTGGAAGGCATTCACGATCGCGGAGGACTGGGAGTTATACACGTTCTACACGACGCAGGGCGTCCCAATCGAATCTCTGGAAACGGCGCATTTGTATTCGCAGGAGGCCCGCTCGTTCAGGCAGAGCGCCACCCAGCGGCAACGCTGGACGGCGGGCAAGCTGACCGTGCTCGCACGACTGGCGGGACGACTGTTGCGCAGCCGCGAGATTGGCCCCGCGCAAAAACTCGACGCTGCTGCCGAGCTCACCAGCCTAGGACCGGTCGTCCACCTCGGCTTGGTAATAGGTGTGGGAGTGCTGACGGCGGTTCTTCGACCACCCGGCGCGGATTGGTTGTTGATGGCGTTGGTGGCCTCGGTCGCACGACTTGCGATCTATACTATTGCCGGCCTGACTGTGCAGCCGAACCCGCTGCGCTCCGTTGTGGCGTTCGCATTTCTCCCGTTTTACTTGATGTG
Organism: Gemmatimonadales bacterium; assembly: GCA_036002655.1. GTDB lineage: Bacteria > Gemmatimonadota > Gemmatimonadetes > Gemmatimonadales > GWC2-71-9 > 20CM-2-65-7. Next base: position 23,358 of record DASYTD010000090.1, on the reverse strand, counting down.
GCGCGTCTGGATGGCAGCGGCCTCCGTGAAGATGTTGGGTGATAAGCCGTGGGTCCGCACGGCGCGCGAATAGATGTCGGACGGCGTCGGCTTGACGATGGCGCGGTGGAGGGGGCACGCCAGTTGCTGCGCAGGCGCAACACTGCAGCGTTGATCTGAGACGTCGCGGATCTGCTTAACAAGCAGCAGGGCAATAGGTTACACGGATGCGCCTGTGGGACCGAGGCTTGCTCTCCATCACCGGACGACACGACTCATATGCCACCAACACACATCCTCGGGATTTCCGCCTTCTATCACGACAGCGCTGCATGCCTGTTGCGCGACGGGACGATCTTCGCCGCCGCTCAGGAAGAGCGCTTCACGCGGAAGAAGGGAGACGCGTCGTTTCCGGAGCACGCCGTGCGGTATTGCCTCGACCTCGCGCGCATTGGACCCGAGGACCTGGCGTACGTCGGGTTTTACGATAAGCCGCTGCTGAAGTTCGAGCGCATTCTTGAAACCTACCTCGGCGTCGCCCCGCGAGGGTTCAAGTCGTTTCGCCTAGCAGGGCCCCTCTGGGTGAAAGAAAAGCTGTTCATGGACCGCGACATCCGGCGCGCGCTGAACGGGTACGAAGGGGAGATCCTGTATGCGGAGCATCATGAATCGCACGCCGCCAGCGCGTTCTTTCCTTCGCCATTCGAAGAAGCCGCCATTCTCACCGTGGACGGCGTCGGGGAGTGGGCCACCGCCGCGCTGGGCGTCGGGCGAGGCAACGACTTCGAGCTCCTGAAAGAGCTGCAATGGCCCGACTCGCTCGGGCTCTTGTACTCAGCGTTCACCTACTTCACCGGCTTCAAGGTGAATTCGGGCGAATACAAAGTCATGGGGCTCGCGCCGTACGGCGAGCCGAAGTACGTCGACGTGATCTACCGCGAGCTCGTCGATCTGCGTGATGATGGATCGTTCACGCTCAACCAGCAGTGCTTCGACTATCTCGCCGGCCTCACGATGACTAATGGCGCATTTGCGAAACTGTTTGGGGGCCCTCCCCGCGTGCCCGAGTCCAAGCTCACGCAGCGGGAAATGGATCTCGCCAGGTCCGTGCAAGTGGTGTGCGAAGAGATCGTTCTGCGCATGGCCCGTACCCTGCACCGCGAGACCGGTTTGGATAACCTCTGCCTCGCCGGTGGCGTGGCGTTGAATTGCGTCGCGAACGGGCGGATCCTGCGGGAAGGGCCGTTCAAACACCTGTGGATCCAGCCCGCCGCGGGCGACGCGGGCGGCGCGCTCGGTGTAGCGCAACTCATCTGGCACCGCTATCAGCAGCAGCCGCGCGCGGTCCAGCCGAACCAGGACCGCATGCAGGGTGCCTATCTCGGCCCAGAATTCTCCGAGCAGGAGATCGGTGAATTTCTCGACTCACTGGGTGTTCCCTACGAACGGCTCGAACCCGCAAGCCTGATCGAAAGGGTGGCGGGCTTGCTGGCGGCCGAGAAAGTGGTCGGTTGGTTCAGCGGGCGTATGGAATTCGGACCGCGCGCGCTCGGGGCGCGAAGTATCCTGGGAGATCCACGCAGCCCTCGCATGCAGGCGCAGATGAATCTCAAGATCAAGTTTCGGGAGGGCTTTCGTCCGTTCGCACCCAGCGTCCTGCGGGAGCGGGTCAGCGATTACTTCGAAATCGATTGCGAGTCGCCGTACATGCTCTTGGTCGCTCCGGTGCGGCGCGAGCGCCAGATCGCCATGACCGACCAGCAGCAGCGCCTCTGGGGCATTGATCAGCTGAACGTGGTGCGCTCGGACATACCGGCGGTGACGCACATTGATTACTCGGCGCGCATTCAGACGGTGAGCCGCGACACCAACCCCCCTTACTATGACTTGATCCGGGAGTTCGAACGGTTGACGGGATGCGCCGTGCTCGTAAACACCTCGTTCAATGTGCGCGGCGAGCCGATCGTATGCACGCCGGCCGACGCCTATCGCTGCTTCATGCGCACCCACATTGACCACCTCGCGCTCGGGCCCTTCCTGCTGAATAAGCTCGAGCAACCCAAGTGGGAGGAGAACCAGAATTGGCAACGGGAATTTCAGCTCGACTGAGTCCCGCGGAGGCACGACGTTTCGGCTTCACGGTTGGAGCAGCATTCCTGGTGCTCGCCGCTGTCGTTGCCTGGCGGGGAGCGTCGTTGAAGGCTGTTCCGTTCATCATAATCGGCGGAGCGCTGATTACGGCGGCGCTGATCATTCCGGCTCACCTCGGGCCGGTCTACCGCGGCTGGATGGGGTTGGCCGCAATCATGTCGCGAGTGACAACACCGGTTTTCATGGGCGTGGTCTACTTCGGCATCGTCACCCCCACCGGCGTCTTACGCAGGCTGGTTCGACGCAATCAGTTGGTGCGTCCCCGGTCGGCACAAACGTACTGGGTCACGCGAAAAACCGGTGAGCGCCAGCGAACTGACATGGAACGCCAGTTTTAGAAGGATGGTGATGACGATTCACGACGACGGGCGTGAATAACTCGCGGTGCGGAAGCATCGCCCTGTATGCGCAACACAGTTCTGCAGCCATCCTGTGTCACTTCCATCAGGCCAACGTCCGTGAGGAGCCGCCGGAGAGCAGCGGCGGGCACAGGCCCGTCGCAGAGGTAAGCGGCCCCGTTGGGTCGCAACACGCGTGCTACCTCAGCCAGCACGGTCGACGGTTCCCGGAACGTGCTCCAGGGAACGCATACGATCACGCGGTCGAAGGATCGGTCTGGAAGCGGCAAGCCCTCGCCGCTCCACGTCTTGAACTCGAGACGCCCAGGGACGCCGCGCAATCGGACGGCCGCGTCGACGTCTTGCAGCGAGACACTCAGGCCACAGACATATCCCTTCCCCATGCGCCGCCACGCCTCCTCCGCGACCCAGCCATCGCCACACTCGAGGAACAGAACCTGGTCCCAACCGTCGATCCGGATCTGATCGAGGAACAGGAGCTCGAAGCTCCTCGCAGCGCTCTGAACGAGGGGAATTGCCACGCTCCGCCAGGTCGCAACGCGTGTGCCACGAGCGGCCACTCTCGCCGGTCGTCGGAACAGAGGGCTCGTGCGTTGCGCGCACACCACAGGGAGGCGCTGCCGCCGCTCCAACGTCAGCCGGTACGACGCTTGCGGCACAGCAAGGACGCACATCCAGGAGCTCTGTGACCCACGCGCAACCGCAGGTGACAACCCAACCCGTAGGCTGGGCACGGCCACACGTCAGGCGGACGTGGGCTGCCCCGGTACGCCTGGTGGTCCTGCTGTGGGTTTTCGTCTTGTTCGATCCGGACGTATGGGTCGCCAGCCACGGCGCCCCCTGGGCCCGCAAGATCCCGCTCGCCCTGTACGCGCTCGCGGTTGCGTTCGTGGCAATTCGGGTGGTCGATCTTCCGCGCCGGGCTTGGCTCGCGCCGTTTCTCGCGTTCGTCGGTGTCGCCAGTGTCACCGTTCCGTTCGCCGAGAATCCCGGGTACGCCGTGGGACTGGTTTGGAAGACCCTGCTACTGTACTACTTCCTCGCCGTCGCCACGCTTGCGTTCGTGAGAAGTGTCGAGCAGACGCGAGTGTTGCTCCTCCTCTTCTTTCTGCAGTTCGCCTTTTGGGGCGTGCAGGCATTGGCCAGTGAGGCGACGCAGGATCGCACGGCCTGGCAGCCGATTCCGTGGCATCCGCTTCTGAGCAACACGGATGGTTTTGCGCCGTTGATGGTCATGGGGATGGCGTTCTCGTATTACTACGGCATGGCCACGCGTGTGAAGCTCCGCCGCTGGGCCGCATTCCTCACGGGCTTCTTGTGCGTGATTGGCATGGTAGCGTCGTTCACGCGCGGCGCCTCGCTCGCCGCGGGCATCATAGTGCTGTATGTCCTGCTGCGCTCACCGCATCGCCGTAAGGCGCTGGTGTGGTTCGGCGTGGTGAGCGTCGTGTTCTTGATCGCCACGAACATCCTGTATCCCGCCGGCGAGTTTTGGGCGAGGCTCGCCACGATCACCTCCGAAGGCACTCGTGCCGGTACCGGCGCCGATCGCTGGGACCTCTGGCGACTCGGCTGGCGGGTATTCACCGAGCGTCCGCTGTTGGGGGTGGGCGCCGGCAACTTCGGCGTGTACGCGTTCTATCATATCCCACCGGCCGAAATGTTGGGGAAGTACGCGCTGAACCACTGGTTCATCTATGGCCGAGTGCTCCATAGCATCCACATGGAGATCCTCGTCGAATTCGGATTGGTCGGCTTCGCGACGTACATCTGGATGTTGGTGGACTTCTGGAAGCGCAACGTTGCGCTTCGCTCGAAACGCCTCACTGTTGCGTGGGCGCGCGCGACGGGCGGCCAGCTCGACCTTCAGAACATCTCGCTGGGTCTGGAAGGCGCGATGATCGCGTTTCTGCTCACCGGCTTTTTCTACGATCAGCTGTTCGTGCATTGGCTGTATTCGCTGCTGATCATGAACGCGGTGTTGCACGCTGCGGCCCAACGCGCGGCCCGAGCTCAGGAGATGAGTCTCGCCGGCGTGAGCGGGTGAGCATGCGTCGCCTGCCGCTGCGGGAGTCGACTCTCGGTGTCGCGGCCTTGTGTGCGGCCACCGCGCTCGGCGAGCTCGGCGTACGTCTGGACGCGGCCCTCAATCAAGGGTTTCGCCAGCAGGTCATCGCACTCGACCCACTGTCCGCCCTGATCGAGCCGCACGGCGAGCTCGGTTATCGGCAGCGCCCGGGCAGCAAATACCGCTACGGCAACGGCACCGTCGCGACGGCCAATCCGATGGGATTTCGCGGCCCGCTCGTGTCGCTCGCGAAACCGCCCGGCACATTCCGCATCGTCCTCCTAGGCGAGTCGAGCACGCACGGCTGGGGTGTCAACGACGACGAAACCATCGACGCGTACATGCGCCAGCTGCTCGGGGAACGGTATCCCGCGCGGAGATTCGAAGTCGTAAATCTGGCATTCGACGGGTACGACACCTACCAGCAGTACGAACGACTGCGGAGCGACGGAGTGCGGCTCGACCCCGATCTGCTCATTGTCAACGCCGGGATCAACGACGTGCGGAATGCGCGATTTCCTGATTTGCAGGATCGCGACGCCCGAACGATGCTCTACGCGGAGATTCTCAAGATCCAGCGTGAGGCGGCGCGGCACGGCCCCAGCGCGTGGACCTGGATCAAGCACCACTCCTACCTCGCGCGCTTGCCCGGATTTGTGCGGAGTCGGATGGGTGGCGCGTCCTCAGCCAAGACCAGCGCCAGCGTGACGCCAAATGCTCGGGCCATCGACTATTTCGCCGTGAATCTGGGACGCATCGCCGAGCTCGTCAGGAGTCGCGCGACGCCGATCGTGTTTTCAACCCCGCCATCCGCCATCGAGACGAACTACACCCAGCATGACACCCTGGTGCGAAGCTACTGGATTGGCGATGCCGAAACGACGCAGCGCTACCGCGACTCCCTCGGACAGCGCATGCAGCGGCTCGTCGGTGAACTGCGGCGCAATGGACAACAAGTCATCTACGTGCGACCGCGGCTCCCCAGCGAACTGTTCCTCGATGACTGTCACCCCACGGCGGCAGGCAACCGACAGTTGGCCCAGGATTTCGTCGCCGCGGCGCAGCCCTTCCTCGAGGGGAGCGGCCCCGCTGCCACACCACGGCCATAAAAATCAGATCCGCCGGCCGTCCTTAGTCAATACGAGAATGACGCTGCTGGAAAACGGGCGCAGCACCCAGTACCGGGCGACTTCTCGCAAGCCACTCCGCTCCAGATCCCGGCGCAATTCGCGCTCTCCCACGGGGTAGCGTACCCGTCCCGGTTTCCGCCCGGTGAGCCACGCCTGGAATCGTAAGATCGGGCCCACCACGCCATACTGGATCACGAGGGGGCGACGGCTGATGCGCCCTAATTCCTTCAGCACCTGGACACGCGTATCGCTGTCCAAGTGCATGAGCAAGCCGATGCATGTGATGGCATCGAATGAGTCGTTGGCGAAGGGCAGACTCGTCGCGTCTGTTTGTAAGAACACGACCTCCGCGAGTTGCCGCCGTGCCACCGACATCATCGCGCGAGAAATGTCACAGCCGACGACAGTCGCGAAGCCAGCGCGGCGCAAAAGCGCGGTTATGCGACCAGTACCACACGCGGCGTCCAGAATTCGACCGTTGCGCGACAAGGCCTGGGTCGCCCGCCGGATCGCCCCTTCCTCCACGTACCGGTATAGGCGTCCCCACAAATGCCCAAAACGCCCGTGGTCGTAAGCTTCGGCATTGGGCGCTACGCGCCAGTGCGCCTTGGGATCGTTCACAACCATGCGAGCGGGCTTCAAAGCCTTCCTCCAAAGTTCAGGGTTAACGTCTTGCGACACTGCGTAGCACGCAACCAATGTGCCCCGTTACGCGCCGTTTTCGCGAAAGCGGCCGCATTGACCTGTTGCACCGCTGCAACGCTTTGGCCGGCTGGACCGCTTTGCATGGCGCACGGATACTGGCACTCCCCATGCATACGCAGAGCCAGCGTGGCCACGAGATCACCATCGTGACGGGCATGGCGGCTGCGAGTCGGATTCATGCGCTGCTCGCGACAGACGAGCACGCTGAGGCGATCGCCGCCTTTTATCGCGAGACGTGGCGTGACGACGTGACACCCGAGTCGGTCCTGGCAGATCGGCGACGGGCTGCGGAGGAGAATGTCGCGGCGCCGGGGGAGGCGCCTCCTATCGCGATCGTGCTCGACGGCAGTCGGGTGATCGGTTACTGCGGCTCGATTCCACAGCGGCTGTGGGATGGACGCGCGGAGTATCCGGCCTATTGGGTCAAGGGCCTCATGGTACTTCCTGCATACCGTCAAGGCCCGATCGGCTTCCTCGTCTGCAAGGAGCTCACGAGCCAACTCCCCCGTGCCACGGCTCTGGTGGTGGCGCCAGCCGCGCGACGGCTCTTTGGTGCACTCGGCTATACCGACCTGGGCGCGGTCGCGAACTTCGTGCGCGTATTGCGGCCGGCGGCCCTGGCGCGGCGCCTGGATGTCGCCCAACTGGGTTCGGCGCTGCCTGGCTGGGTGAGAGCGGTCGTGCGGGGCACCCAAACCACCGGCGTCGCCGCCGTCCTCGCAGGGGGCGCCGGACGCGTCCTAGATTTCGTTGCCGTCGCGACGCGGCGCAGTGCCGGTCGGTTCGACACCGGCGCCGCCGAGCCACCGTGTCGAGAGGAGCTGGACCATGTCTGGCGCAATACGCGCGCCGCTCTTGCCGCGAGCTCAGTGCGCGATGGGTTGTACCTGCGGTCGCGTTTTGGCCCTACGGCCGCCGTCGATGCTGGGACGCGATACACGTTCGTCACCGCCCGGGAGGACGGCCGGCTTGTTGGCCTCGCGGTGCTGCGCGAGCCTCGAGAGACAGGCGACCCGCGCCTAGGTGGTATCCGGGTAGCGACACTGTCCGACACCGTGTTTCCGCCTCAGCGGCCCGACATCGGCTTGGCCCTGCTCGGCGGCGTCGAGCGCGAAGCCCGGGCAGCACGGAGCGATGCGATCCTATGCACTACGGGCCATCGCAAGCTGTCGTCGCTACTGCGGCGGCAGGCGTACGTCTCACTGCGTGGGAACGTGCATTTCTTTTTGCGCGATGCGACCGGAGGGACGCGGTGGCCCCGCGATCTCGAGTCGTGGTGGCTGGCGCGCGGTGATGGCGAAGCTGACGAAGTGTTTTGACCCTGGGACCAGGATGACACGGGACGCGGAAGCCAAACTCCAGGACATCATCCGGGCTGCGCTCGAGCTCCCGCGCGACGCTGACGTTACCAGCGCCCGGCAGCCCGAGATTGGGAATTGGGACTCCCTCGCGCACGTCTCGCTGATGCTCGGAATCGAGAGTGAGTTCGGCGTATCGATCGCCGTCGCCGATCAGCTGAACCTGACTTCGTACTCCGCGATTCGAGGCTACCTCGAGGACCAGGGCGTTGGGAGGGTCGTCCGTTGAATTTCCTCGAGGCGCGCCGCATGCTCGATCGATTTACGGGCGGTGACCCGCTGTCTTTCGTCTTTGCCCTCTCTGGCACGGCTGAGCCGTTCGAGCTGTACCTGCGCGCAGCGGCCGCGAAGCGGGGCCGCGCCGCTCAGGTGACCGTGCTTCCATTCAACACGCTGCCTCAAGCACTGCGGGGGCCCCCCGATCCCACGGCCATCGAGGTCTTTCTTCTGATGCCATGGGATTTCGCACCAGAAGCGGATTGGCGCACGGGTGTGCCGGAACGCGTGGACGAGGACCAGTTTCGCGCACACGCGGCAGAGACGGCGCGGCTCCTGGACCGGCGCTCGACGGCGCGCCTGCTGTACCTGCCCGCTCCACTCCCTCCCCTATTTCCTGACCCGGCCCGGAGCGCCGAGCTGTCCCGCTCGCTCGAAAGCTTGGCGATCGGACTGGGTGCCCGCGTTTTGCCCGTCGAGGCATTCGCGCTCGCCGGCTACTTCGCCAGCGGCTGCCCGGTGGGAGGCGACTGGATCGGTCGCGTCGCCGAAGCCGTTGTGGAAGCCGCCACCGCGCCGCCGACCGAGCCTAAAAAGGTCCTCGTTACGGACCTGGATAACGTCGTGTGGAACGGAGTCGTTGCCGACGATGGCATCGACGGCATCGCCTTCGAGCCTTACGGCGCGGGGTATCGGCACTTCGTGTACCAGACCCTCCTGCGCCGGCTGCGGCGAGAGGGAACGCTCCTCGCGGCGGTGACGCGTAACGACCCGGATGTCGCGTTGGCTCCGTTCCAATCGACGCGCATGCGGCTTCAGGCAGACGACTTCGTGTCCATCATCGCCGGCTACCACGCCAAGTCGGCGCAGATCCGCGCGCTGGCGCAGCGGCTCAACGTTGGCTTGGACTCCTTCGTCTTCGTGGACGACAATCCCGTAGAACTGGCAGAAGTGTCCCTCGTCCTCCCCGACGTGCGTTGCATTGTGTTCCCGCAACACGACGGTGACCTACCCGCTTTTCTGTCCGAGCTTGCGAACCTCTTTGCCCATAGCGACGTCACCGCCGAAGATCGCGAACGCACGCAGATGTACCGGCGTCGTCTCGAGGGGTTGGCTGCCCGCGACGAGCAAGGCGCCGATCTGACTCGGTTCCTGAAAGACCTCAACATGACCTTGATGATTCACGACCGCAGTCGCGGAGATCGTACCCGGGCGGTGCAGCTGATCAACAAGACGAATCAGTTCAATCTCAACGGGCGGCGCCGCACCGAGCAGGAGGTGAGTACGATCGTGGACTCAGGCGGGCGACTCTTTGGCGCCTCGCTCACGGACCGTACCGGGAGCCATGGCGAGGTTTTGGCATGCCTGCTGGCGGCGGATGACACGATCGCAGCGTTGGTCCTATCGTGCCGCGTGTTTCAACGCCGCCTCGAATATGCGTTTCTCGCATGGCTCGCAACCCAGCCGCATCCGCCCGTCGCTCTGGACTGGGCGAGTACTCTTCGCAACGCGCCGTTTCGGCAGTTCCTCGGCGAAATCGCGGGCCCTCTGAACGGCGATGGTCTCGTACGCATCGACTCGGCGGCGCTGGCGACACGCTACGCGGAGGACCTCGAGCTGTTCGCGATCTCCGACATCACCGCAACGCGATGACGCCGCGTCTTCACTTCCCTGGAGGCGCCCGCTTTGCCTTCACCGTCATGGATGACACCGACGTGGCGACGGTGGAGAATGCTGCCCCGATCTACCAGCTGCTCGAATCGTTGGGGATGCGGACGACGAAAACGGCCTGGCCAATGCGGTGCGAGGAGGGAAGCCGGAACTTCTGGCTCTCCGAGACGCTCGACGACCCGCACTATCGGGACTTCGTCGTAAACCTGCACGCCCGAGGATTTGAGATCGCCTTCCACTGCGCGACGATGGAAACGAGCATGCGGGGACGGACCGCGCAGGGGCTGGAGCGTTTTCGCCGCGTCTTCGGAGCGCCGCCGCGAGTCCATGCGAATCACGCCCTCAATCGTGAGAATCTCTACTGGGGTGCCGGGCGCTTCGACAACGCTGTGCTACGGCTCCTGTACCGCATCGCGTTCCGGCAAACGCGGGACTTTTACCAGGGACATTTGCCGGACTCGCCGTACTGGTGGGGCGACTTCTGTGCCGACCAGATCGAGTATGTCCGGAACCTGACGTTCTCGGAGGTCAACCTGCTGCGCATCAATCCCTCCATGCCCTACCGAGATCCGAGCCGTCCTTGCGTGCGCTGGTGGTTTTCGGCCTCGGACGCGGAGGACGCTGACGAGTTCAATGAGCTGCTTCGGCCCGAGAACCAAGAGCGGCTCGAGACCGAAGGCGGGGTGTGCATCGTGGCGACGCATTTCGGGAAGGGGTTCGCCCAGGATGGCAAGCCGCACCCCGAAACGCGGCGACTCCTGGAGTTATTCGCCAAGCGCAACGGCTGGTTTCCGCCCGTCGGGGAGCTGCTGGATTGGCTCCGTTCGCAGCGCGACAGTGATGCGCTTCCCGCTCCGGAATGGCGTCGGATGCAGTGGCGCTGGGCCTGGGATCTCATGAGACGCCGGCTCGCCGCGCGCGGCCGGCGCAGGCAAACCGTGGCATGACGCTCGCGTCGTTGTGCTACCGCGCCCTGCAGCGGTCGGGATTCACGGCGCTCGCGCGCCGGCTCTCGCGCGGCGGCGTCGTTCTCTGCTATCACAATGTGGTCGCAGAGACCCATGCCGGGCCCTGGAGTAGCCTAGGCCTGCACATGCCGCTGCCCACCTTCGACCGCCAGATGCGCTGGCTCGCCCGCGCGTACGAGGTGGTCTCACTCGCAGAGCTCGTGAACCGCTTGGCAGCCGGTGTCTCGCTCCGCGGCGTAGCCGCGGTGACCTTCGACGACGGCTATAACGGCGTGTTCGACGACGCCTGGCCCCTGCTTCAAGATCTCGGCATGCCTGCCGCCGTCTTCGTGGTCGCGGAAGCACCAGAGCGTGACCATGGCTTCTGGTGGGACGATCCGGATGTGCTGGCCGACACTTCCCCGGCGCGACGCCAGCACTGGCTTACTGCACTGCGCGGCGACGGCCCCGCCATCGTCGGATCGCTCGCCGTCACGCACCGCGCGCTTCCCCACCGGTCCGCCGCTCCACGATGGTGCAGGCCCGCCTCCTGGCAAACGATCGCGGCTGCGGCCCGATCCGGTCTGCAGCTGGGGGCGCACTCGGCGAGCCATCGCTCGCTGCTGGAGCTGAGCGAACACGATCTTCAACATGAAATCGTGGACAGCCGGAATCTCATCGAGCGGCGCACGGGCGTAAGGCCGGCGTTTTTCGCTTATCCCTACGGTTTCTGGAACGAGCGCGTGCGGCGAGCAGTGCAAGCCGCCGGCTATCGTGCCGCGTTCACCCTCGACGGAGGCGGCAACAACCACACGGCTGACAATTGGGCGCTCTCCAGGGTGAACGTTCCCGCACACATCGAGCACGCAGCCTTCCAAGCGTGGACCGCGGGTCTCAATCTCTGGCGACGAAACGGCTCGTGACCGAGGCCCGCGCGGCCCGCCTGAGTGGCGCCCGTTTCGCTCATCTCATCGACTCCGATGGCCCCGGGGGCGCCGAGCGCATGGTGGCCAGCCTTGCCGCCGAGCTCCAGGCTGCGGGCTCGGACAACGTCGTCATCGTTCCCGCAGGAGGCGAGGGTTGGCTCGCGCGGGAGCTGAAAGGCACCGGCGTCCACGTCGAGCTATTTCACCACGATCGCCGGATCTCCCCAGGGTTGGTCCGCTCGCTTGCGCAGATGATTCGTCATTATCGCGTCACGCTGGTGCATAGTCACGAATTCAATACGGCCGTGTACGGGGCATTGGCGGCCCGCCGGGCGGGGGTCGCGCACCTCCTGACAATGCATGGCGGTCGTTATTACGCGGAACGCTTACGCCGGCGAGTCGCCCTACGGGTCGCAGTCGAACTCAGCGGATCGATCGTCGCAGTGTCGCGGAGTCTGGCGGCAGCGCTGAGCCGGGACCTCTGGATGCGCCGCTCCCGCATTGTCACCATTCCCAATGGCGTGCGACTGACGCCGATCACGCAGTCTTCGCTGCGCAGTGAGCTGAAGCTGGAAAGCGACGATCAGCTGGCCGTGGCCGTTGGCAACCTATACGCCATCAAGGGCCATTCTTTCCTCTTAGAAGCGTTGGCGCTGCTGGCAGCGCGTTTCCCGCGGCTCCATGTGGCGATCGCAGGTCGTGGTGAGCTGGAGGGGCCGTTGCTCGCCCGCGCGCGCGCGTTGCAACTCGGCGATCGCTTTCACTTGTTGGGCCTGCGGCCGGACATCGGTAACGTGCTGGCCAGCGCTGACGTCTTCGTGCTGCCGTCTCTCTCTGAAGGCGTACCGCTTGCGCTACTCGAAGCGATGCTGGTTGGTCGGCCGGTCATCGCGAGTGCGGTCGGGGAGGTGCCCACTGTGCTCGGCGACGGCGCTGCCGGCGTGCTGGTCCCGCCCGCGGAGCCGGCGGCCCTCGCGAGCGCCCTAGCCACCGTTCTCACTGATCCCGCGCATGCGCGTCGGCTGGCGGCGGCGGCCGCTGCGCGCGCGGAGCGGGAATACACGCTCGCCAGAATGGTAGAGCGCTATGTGGCGCTCTACGGGCGGCTATTAGCGCCGTCCCACGGCTCGGATCCACTGTTCCAGACGCCTGAGATCTCCGATCTCCAGACGGCCATGCGTCGGCAGAGTACATAGGCGAGCGGCGAGCAAGCGAGCGCCGGGAAAGCGCGCGTCTCGATTCAGGCATCGCGGGCCGAAGCGTTCGAGATCACTGAGCGGTTTCGGGTAACCAGGCATGACGCCCAGCCGCCGCGCCGCTGGCTCGGTCGCCGAACGACGCACGCCCGATGACGTAAGCACCGGCAGCCGTAAATAGCCGGGCCGTGCCTGCCGATCACTCCGGATCGTTTCAAAACCCGGCTGCCCCCGCAGCTCGAGCAATAGCCGTTCGGCGTTGACCCGACGCATCTCCACCTCGCGCTCGGCCAGCCCCCACGTCGCGGCAACGACGGGACAACACACAGACGTCGGCGCTCGCATGGGACGCGGCGCACGATAGATGGTTTGGCCGAGACGGAGAAAAGGCAGCGATGCCGGCAAGGCATAGAGATTCGGATGCTCGAGAACGAACTGGGCACTCATCGCTAGAAGTTGCGACCATCCTCGTCGCGACGCCCCGAGGAGCCCTCGTACGCGCTCGAGAACCAATTCTCCCGCGGCATCGCGCGCCAGCAAGGCGCCGCCGCTTCCTCCCGTTAGCCCCTTTCCTCGCCCGAAGCTCAACACGGCGAGGGAGCCTTGAGTGCCCGCGGGATGATCATTGAGCATCCCGCCCGCGGCTTGAGCCGCGTCCTCTATCACCATGGCTCCTGTTGCCGCCGCGAGGCGATTCACCTCGGCCACGTCGACTGGATATCCGTACGGGTGCACCACAACGATCGCCCCCGCACCGCGACGTAGGGCAACTTCTACTTGAGACAGATCTGGGGCGAGCGTCAGCAGGTCTACGTCATACAGCAGCACAGGCACGTCGGCGCCATCAGCGGCCGTGGCGACGTCATAGCAAGTGTACGCGGGCAGAGCGACCGGAACAGCCCGTCCATTCCGTTGGACACCACGGAGCGCCGCGGTCAGGGCGCTCGTGCCACTGTCCGTCAACAGTGCCGCTCGCGGCGCGTAACGCTCCTTGATGAGAGCGAGCAGCTGAGTTTTACCGCGAAGCCCCGCGCCGTTGCCTGCGGCCGCCTGCAGGCCGGCGAGCAACGCCGTCGCCGAAAGAGGCGAGCGAACGGGAACTTGGTGGCGCCAGCCGCTCATGGAGAGGCTAAGGCACGCTCAGCCGCACGTGAGCGCACCAAAAATAGTCTTCCTCCGTCTTGGTGCCGCCGACCCCGCCCCAGTTCGGGCTGATCGCGAAGTCTTCCCACGGCCGCGCGGCGTCGAAATTCACCGTCGTATAGTTACCGACGGGCGTGCCGTTCACCCACCACCGTATGACGCCGTCCCGCGAGGTGCTCGACGTGCTCATCTTCACGTACGCTTCGATCTGGTACCATCGGCCCGGCGTCACGACGTAATTGCCGCCGTTCACGTTGCCGAACAGATCGCGGGGCCCCGGATCATCACCTGCGCTATTGGCTAAATGACCGTTGCTGGTTGTGAACTCGGCGTTTACCGCCAGCACGTACGGCCCTCCCGGTTGACCCTGCATCTTCACAACGAAGATGTTGTCGCGCGCGAGCACGTAGGACATCTCGTTCACGCCGGTCGGATGCCCCTCCCAGGGCGCGCTCGCCTTCCACCAGTAGCCGAAGTAGAGCTCCCGGCGTGTGCCGTCGAGATCGCGGTACAGCGTTGCCGGCTCCTGGCCACCGACGAACCCGATCGGATAGCGCCACCGTCCGACCTGCGGAGGGGAAAACGGCGCGCCAAGATCTCGCGCCTGGCTCACGTAACCGTCGGGATTGTTGATGAGCCATCCTTCGCCGGCGGGCACACCGATACCAGTTGGAAGCGAATCGTTGAATTCGTAGCCGGACAGGCGAGTCAACCCCCCCGGCTCGTTTGGCCAGGCGCCATCGAGCGCTGGCGCTCCCGGCGCCTCACAGCCGGCGCCGAACGCAAGCAGGCCGACGAGCGCCATCCAAGGCGAGCCCCGATCCCATGCCGGCAGTCGAAGCGAGAGCGCGGTCATGGCACTGGAGAAACGCAACGGTTGTGCCTGATGGCGCGCCGCGACTGGGGGCGCGCAGTTCGGCGATCGCGCCCCGCAGCGTCGGATTCCAGCAGCAATCCGTCGCGCCGACGCCACAGTCGCCCAGGCAGCGCCGCAGGAGACGCTACCGAGTCATCAGAATGTCGAAGGAGGCGCTCTCGGTACCCGCCAAGTCCAGGGCCGCAGTCCTCAGCGTGTACCCGCGCCCCGGTTGGTCGATGCTCAAATCCGGGAACGTGGCCACACCGTTGACCGCCGCGACGCTTTGTGTGCCGCGCAGCGTACCCGGCACGAGCACGCCGCCGTTACGACCGATCGCGATCGTCACTTGACCTGCAAAGGTCATGACCGTGTTGCCTTGCGCGTCCAGCACTGAGACCTTCACCGGTGGCTGAATGGTCGCCGCGGGGTACGGGAGCGCGTTACTCGGCTGCACGGTGAACACCAGCTGCGTTGCCGGCCCGGGCTCGCAACGCACGGAGAACGCGGTCGACGCGGTGCCGCCCGAAGGCACCGTCACCGTACGGGTCGGGCCGTCTCTCGCCGTACAGTTTCCCGCTACGTTGGAAAGCGTCACCACGTGATCGCCCGTCGCGAGCCCAGTGAAAGCGACGCTGTCGTTGACTGCGATCGCCTGGCTTTGGCTCCCGTCCACCGTGATCGTGTACCCGTCCGGGTCGAGGCTCAGGCCTGAGGTGTTGGTCGTGACCATCAGGTCGCCCGGAGCGGGGCTCGTCCCCACGCTCAACCGCACATGATCGTACCAGAAGTGATCTTCTTCCGTCTTGGCGCTGCCGACGCCGCCCCAGTTCGGGCTGAACTGAAACTCTTCCCAGGGATGAGTGACGTCGAAATTCACCGTCGTGTAATCGCCGACGAGCGTACCGTTCACCCACCACCGAATGACGCCGTCCCGCGATGCGCTCGTCGTGCTCATCTTGAAGTACACTTCGATCTGGTACCATTGGCCCGGCGTCACGATGTAGTTCCCGCCGTTCACGTTACCGAACAGATGGCGCGTCCCCGGATCGTCACCCTCACTGTTCTCCAGGTGACCGTTGCTGGTCGTGAACTCGGTGGTCACGATCAGGGCGTACGGTCCCTCCCCGCCCGGTGGACCATGCATCTGCACCACGAGAATGTTGTCTTGCGCGACCACGAACGAGATCTCGTTGACGCCCGACGGATGTCCCTGCCACGGAGTGCTCGCCTTCCACGAATAGCTGAAGAACATCTCGTGAGGCGAATCCAGTTGGTGGTACATCGTCGCCGGGGCGTCGCCACCGGCGAACCCTATGGGATAGCGCCACTGCCCCACGTTCGGCGGCGACAACGGTGCGCCTGGATCGCTTGCCTGCGTCGCATAACCAGCAGGGTTGTTGATGCGCCATCCGTCGCTGAGCGGGACAGCGACGCCAGTTGGCAGCGTCTCGTCGAATCCGTATTCCGATAGCACCGTGAGGCCCACGGGCTCGTTCGGCCAGGCGTCGCTACTGAACGTGAGTGGCGCGAGTGGCGGCTCGGCATGTTCGCAGCCGGCTGCGAACGCGAGGAGGGCGGCGAGCGCCAGCCGGGCCAATCGCCGATCCGATGGTGGCGCCCCAAGGGACCGTCGCGCGCACATGTGGTCCTCCGCTGTCATGGCAGGAAACGAACGAGCCGTGGGCCGAGCCGCTTCGCGATCGGCAGCGGGAGCCAGCGCCATAGCCGCGGCCCCCAGGAAAATGCCGGATCGTCTGGCGAGGGCGTCGCCGCCCGCCCGCCCGGCGCGTATTGACACCATTGCAGAGGTACGTCCGTACCGCCCCACTGCTGCTTGAAGTGGTGCGTACCGCCGCCGGGACTGCACCGGCCGAAGTTGAAGAGTCTCACGCCGCGGGCGATCATCTGCTGCATGAACGCCCAGTACAACAGCATGTTGGGGGCGAGCGCGCGGTACTCACGCAGTGCGGCAGCCCAGGTCATTTCGAACTCATCGCGCCATACGAAGCCGCACCCCCCCGCGAGCGGCTGGTTGCCACGATAGACGACACCGAAGACCACGTGGTGCGGAAACGTCGCCGCGATGCGCTCGAAGAATGACTGCGGCAAGACGGGTGTGCCCAGATCCCGCATGTTGTGCGCGAACACTTCGTAGAATGCCTCCCGCTGGTCCAGACCGAAGCGGGTCGTGAACCCTTCTTTCAGAGGCCGGCGGATCTGACTGCGTAGCTTGGAGGAGAACGACCGGAAAAGCTCATCGGCCGTTGCAGGCAACTCGAGCAACACAGTGATTTTTCTCGACGACGTCGCGAGCTCGCGACCGGCCGCGAAGGCCGAGCGCGTCCGGAACTCCAGCAGATCCACGCGCGACCGACGCGCCTCGGCAACTGCTTCCTGAGCCAGTCGCCGGCATGCAGCGGGCGAGCCGAGCGGGCCGCCGTAATTGAGAAACGGCAGCGACACGAGATAATGGCCAAACATCCAGCTCCGCACGCGAACGAGTGGGAGAACACCTTGGCAGTCCCCACTCTGGCCAGACGCCGCCCAATACAGACACTCCGTGCCGAGTGTGTCGCTCAGGATGTCCCGCCAGCCGGCGAGATGACAAAAGCTGCTTCCCTCGGCGCGGGCGACGAACTCGTCCCAGGCGCCGCCGCCGCCGTCAAGCGGCCGCACGATGAGCTCCTGCCCCATCGCTCGATCAAGCGCATCACCCGACGTCGTGGCCGGGTCGGCGGCGACGGCGCCAGGAACCGCGTTGACCGCGCTCACGGGGTGGTCTCGCTGAACATGTGCACTGAAGGTGCGTCGTCCTCGGTCGGTGCAGCTGAAAGGGCGGCCAGCGTGTCGCGAACCGACGTGAAGTGGAACTCGGCCAGCAGCCGCTCGAGGCGGTGCGCTGTCCATCGGAGACCGCCGTAGTGCCGCACACGGGTCAGCCAAGAAACGTCGAGCCGGGGCTGGTCGGGATCGATCTCCCAAGGATGGATATAGAAGGTGCCGGGCACGCCGCGCTGCGCGCACTGACGAAACGCGGCTTGGACCACCGTGTAGGGGAGCAATCGGAAGTAGGCGCCTCCTCCGGCAGGCAGCCGCATCCCGCACCAGCCCAGTGTGGCGGGAGGAATCTCCAACAGCCTGCCTGCGGGACGCTCGAGCCAGTGCGGGTCCGGCGAGCCGTCCGGATAGCCGTACCCGGGGCGTCGCACCGGAAACAAGCTCGAGTCGTAGCGATACCCTTCCTCGATCAGAATGTCGAGCGCCCACTCTCTACCGGGAACGATCGAAAAGCTGGGCGCGCGAAATCCTAGCACAGGGGCTGCACTGATGGTTTCCAGACGTTCCTTCGCGCGCCGAATCGACGCGCGGAACTGGCGTGGTGTCTGATGCGTCACGCGCGTATGATCCCAGCCGTGCGACGCGATCTCGTGTCCTGCGCGCGCGATCGTCCGAATGAGCTCAGCGTGCCGCGCTGCCACCCAGCCGAGGACAAAAAAGGTCGCGCGCGCGTGGTGGCGAGCGAGCAGGTCGAGCAATTGCGCGACCTGCCTACTCACGCGCGATTCAAAACCTCCCCAGTCGGACCGGGCGACGCACGTCTCAAACGCCGAGACCTGAAAGTATTCTTCGAGGTCGACCGTGAAATGGTGAGCCGTCACGGCCCGAGAGAGGTGCAACGCCTGTGCCTGTCGGCACCGCCCAGTTGGAGCACTGGGTCGGCGGTCGATGCCGCCGCGCTTCGTTGACAGCGTCGGGTGCCAGCAGCACTTCGTCGCGCCGACGCTACACTCCTGCCGAGCAGTGCACGAACGCCACCCGTGCGCTTACAACACCAGCACCGTGACCACCTTCGTATCCGAGCCTGAGGCGCCGGCGGCGTCCGTCACCGTCACACGGATCGTGAAGTCGCGCGGCAGGAGCGTCACATATGTGTGCCCCGCACTGAACGTGCCCTGGCTCGACACGCTGCCCGTCGACGTCGAGCCATCGCCCCATTCGATTTTGTAGGACCACGGCCCATTGTTGTTTGCATCGCTGAAGCTCCAGCTGAACGAGTAAAGCAGGCCCGTCAGCGCCGTCTCGTCCGGGCCGGCGTTCACGACCGGCGCACTGTTGGGCTGACTCACCGTGATGTTCTTCGAGGTGGAGTTCGTCGCGCTCCGGTTGTCGGTCACTTTGAGCGTGACGGTGTACGTGCCACCCGTCGCATAGGTCTTGGTGGGGTTCTGCGCCGTCGACGACGTGCCGTCACCAAACGTCCAGTTGTAGGCCGTGATCGACCCGTCGGGATCGCTGCTCGTGCTCGTGAAGTTGCACGCGAGCCCCGAGCAGCTGAACGTGAAGTTCGCCACGGGCGCCTGGTTCGGCGCCGTCACGGTGACGGTCTTCGAGGTCGTGGTGCTCTGGGCACCCTGATTGTCGGTGACGCCGAGACCGACCGTGTAGCTGCCCCCCGCCGCGTAGGTGTGCGACGGGTTCTGCGCCGTGGACGTGCCGCCATCCCCGAACGTCCAACTGTAGCTCGCGATCGACCCGTCGGGATCGTTGCTCGTGCTGGTAAAGTTGCACGCGAGCCCCGAGCAGCTGAACGTGAAGTTCGCCGTCGGCGCCTGGTTCGGCGGCGGGGCCGCCGCCGGCTTGAGCGAGAGCACAGTGGCTAACCACGTACCCGGCTTGTCCGAGCTGAAGCCCCAGGTCCAGTGCGGATCGAGCGGGCCGGTGCTGGTCGGCACGGCGTACTCCCCCGAAATCTTCATGAACCCAGCGTCGGTCATCGTGGCGATGTTCTTGAAAGGCGCCGGGGGCACGTCCATGCCGACCGCCTGGTTCGTCATCGTCACGCCATAGGCGAGCTCCCCCGCAGCGACGTCAATCGGGCCGGGATGAGCGATGGTGGTCGTGTTGCCGAAGCCCGAGTCCGAGCGAACCAGGCCTATCGCGTCCGTCGTGACCGCGTGCACGCCCTGATAGGCGGAGAGCAACACGCCGCCGCGCGTGACCGCGGTCCGCAGGTTTGCCCGCACGGCGAGGATCGAGTCCGGCGCCTGGCTGCCATCGTGAAAGTTCTGCACGTTCGTGGCGACGTACGTCGCCATCGAGACATTAGCGGCGTGGACGTACTCGACGAGGGTGTACTTGTTGCCGACCTGCGGCGTGCCCGTCTGGGTCAGGAAGTCGGTCACCGAGTCGATGATGTTGGTCGTCCCGACCCAGAAGAAGGTCGCGATGATCACGTCGCCGACGTGGGGGTTCCTGGGGTTGAACCCCTTGACGATGCAAGGGCTGGTGCACGGGTCGGGCGTCCCGCTCTGGCCGAGCGTGCCGATCCACGTATCGAATACGATGCCCTGCGCCGCCGCGGGGACTGCCATGATGTCAAACGTGCCGCTGGTCGCGCCCGTCACCGTGGCCGTCGCCTGTAACGTGTAGCCGGTCCCGGCCTTGTCGATGCTCAGATTCGAGAACGTGGCGACTCCGCTCACCGCGGTCACGGTCTTCGTCCCGGAGAGCACCCCGCCGCTCGGGTTCGGGTTCAGGGCGACGGTGATCGACCCCGTGAAGTTCGCGTCCGTGTTCCCCGCATCATCCTGCGCCGCCACCTTGACGGGCGACATCGTGCTGCCGGCCGTGGTGGAGGTCGGCTGGACCGTGAACGCGAGGTGCGTTGCCGACGCCGCCGCCGGCGCTGGCGCCGGTGAGCCGGGCGCCGGTTTGAGGGCAAGCACGGTGGCTAGCCACGAGCCCGGACGCTCCGAGGTGAAGAACCAGTTCCACCGCGGATTGACCGTGTCCGCGGCGGTCTGCACGACGTATTCCGCATCGACCTTCAGCAACGAGTCAGACAGTCCAGCGACGCGCGAGAACGGGGGCGGGGGCGGATCAACCCCAACAAACGCGTTCGACAGCGTCACGCCATACACCAGCTCGCCCGCGCCGACCGTGATGGCGCCGGGAGCGGCGGTCGTCGTCGTGGTATAAGGCCCGGCCCCCGCGGCGGCGCTATGCCCGCCCAACGCTTCGACCGTGTTCACGCCCTGATAGGCGGAGATCACGATCCCGCCGTCCTGCACCGACGTCGAGAGGTGCGCTTGCACGACCAGCCTCTTGGCCCCATCCGTGCTCGTATCGGGGAAGTTTTGCACGTTCGTGGCCACGTACGTCGCCATCGAGATCGGGCCGGCCTGGACATACCTGACGGGCGCGTACGTGTTTCCGACCTTCGTGCCGTTGGTCAACCGGTCGGTCACTGAGTCGATGATGTTGGTCGTGCCGAGCCAGACGAACGTGGCGATGACGGCGTCGCCCAGATGCGGGTTGGCGGGGAACGCCGCGGCCAGCACCGCCGTCTGCTTCTGGTTGAGCGTGCCGTTGCGCTGGTCGAGGGTGATGCCGCCGTTTGCTGCGACCTCAAACAGGGGCGCCCCGGGTCCCCGCCCTGCCGGACTAAACGAGTCCGTGCAGGCCGCGGCCAGGAGCGCCGCTGCCAGGAGCCTGGGAAGGCCAGCAGTCGTTCTACGCGTGGACGTGATCCCGCCCCGTGGTGGAGGGTCTCCTACACGTTGGTTCGCCGGGCGGCCTTAGCCGCCGCTAGCTCGGAACCCGTGCGGCCCGCGGCCGCGCGTTACAGCGCGCCGATGCTGAACGAAGCGCTCTCAGCCCCCGTGAGCCCTGAGGCTGTGGCCCGCAGCGTGTAACCGCTCCCAACCTGGTCGATACTGAGATCCGCGAATGTGGCGACGCCGTTGACGAACGTCACCGTCTTTGTGCCGGATAGCGTGCCAGGCAAGAGCAGACCGCCGTTACGTCCGATCGCGATCGTCGCGGAACCGGTGAAGGTCGTGACCGTGTTACCCAGATCGTCCGTGGCCGCGACCTGCACCGCCGGCCTGATGGTCGTGAGGGGCAGCGTGTTGCTCGGCTGCACGGTGAACACGAGGTGTGTCGCGGCCGGGTTGAGCGCGACGGCGGTGGCGAGCCACGTGCCCGGCCGGTCCGAGCTAAACCCCCAGCTCCACTGCGGATTGACCGTGCCGGCGCTCGCCAGCGGGGCGTACTCCGCATCAGTGTTCATGAAGCCGTCACTCATTCCTGTGAGGGGAACGAACGGGGCCCCGGGCTGATCGACGCCCACCAAGGTTCCCGACATGGTCACCCCATACGCCACCCCGCCGGCGCGGACCGAGATCGCGCCCGGTGCGGCAGGCGTGAGCGAAGTTCCAGAGCCTTGTGCTGACGAAGACGGACCAACGGTCACGGGGAGGCCACGGTAGGCGGAGATCACCACCCCGCCGTCCGTGACTGCCTGCCTAAGGTTCGCGCGCACGGCCAAGATCTGGTTGGGGTCCGTGCTCCCGCCCGGGAAGTTCTGCACGTTCGTGGCGACATACGTCGCCATCGAGACGCCGCCGCCGGTGACATACCTGACGAGCGAGTACTTGTTGCCGACCGGCGTGTGGTCGACGTTCGTGATGTGGTCGGTGACCGAATCGATGATGTTGGTTTGGCCGACCCAGAAGAACGTCGCGATGACCGCGTCGCCCAGCTGCGGGTTCGTGGGGTTGAACCCCTTGATGAGACACGGACCGGGGCAGGGCTCCGGCACGCCACTTTGGCCGAGCGTCCCGTTCCACTGATCGAGAACGAGGCCGCTCGAGGCGGCGACCGCAAATAGCGGAGCTCCCGGCGTGTTGCGCTCGGGACCGAGGGCGTCGCTACAGGCCGCCATCAAGAGCGCGGCGGCTAAAATCGCCGGCAGACCGGCGACGGCTTTGCGTTTGTCCATGGTGCCGACTCCTTGTTGAACGGGCGCCACACCGTGGCGCGAGCGACGGCGGGGACAACCGCCCACGCGTCGCCGCCCCTGCTCGGCAAGGTTCGGGCCAAGGACTGCCCCTGCGGTCTGGGCGCAGCCACGCGCCAATGATGCCCGGCGGCTGGTGCGCGGCCTCCGCGACGTCGTATGGCCTTGCTGCAACAACGGGAGATTCTCTCAGCGGAGTCCCGGGGGACCGGTATCTTGGTCTGATGCGCCCGGGGGCCCTGCACCGCTGGTTCGTCGTCGCGTCGCTGGCCGCCGTTCTGGCCATGACGCTGTTTCCGAGCGCGAGCGGTGAGCCGGAGCGCTGGCTCACCTGCGTGGTATGCGGCGAGCGCGGGACCGCCGACGTGCTGCTCAACGTCCTGCTGTTTCTTCCCCTCGGCGCGGCGCTGACGGGCGTGGGCCTGCCTCTGTCGCGCTGCGTCCTCGGTGGGGCGCTGCTGTCCGCCGGCGTCGAGTTCGCCCAGCTCTACATCCCCGGGCGCGACCCCAGCGTCGGCGACGTGGTCTTCAACACCGTTGGATCGGGGCTCGGCGCGGGACTCGTCGCGGCGGCGCCGTACTGGCTGCTGCCGACGCCTCTGCGCGCCGCGCCGCTCTTCCGCGCCGCGACCCTCGCCGCCATGGCCGTGTGCTACGCCACCGGCTGGCTGCTCGCGCCCGCACTTCCGCGGTCACACTACGTGGCTCTCTGGACGCCGAACATCGCCGGCCTGGAGTGGTATCGAGGTCGCGTGCGAGACGCGGCCATCGGCGATATCCCTGTTCCGGCGGGCGCGATTGCCAACTCCGCAGCCGTGCGTGAGCGGCTGCTTTCCCCTCAAGGCTTCT
>DASYTD010000089.1:0-1599 GCA_036002655.1 Gemmatimonadales bacterium | reverse complement strand
GCGGGCCTCGAGATCGCTCCGCAGCGCCGCGAGCGCGGCCGCGAGATCCGGCGGAAGAGCCGCACGCGCGAGACGTGCCTCGAGCGCGCCGGGCGTCCCATCGAAATCCGCAGGCGTGAGGCCATGCTTGATCAGGACTTTGTCGATCCGCGCTTCGATGATCACTCCCGACCAGCGAGGGACATGCGCCTGCGCGGCGACACCGAGCCGACCGAAGAGCGGCGCGGATTCGGGGAGATAGTCCATCTCGCCCGGACCACCGACGTAGGCGACGGTGGGAAACAGCGCGGCTTCGATCACCGGGCGCAGCAGAACGTTGGGCGAGAGCCGCTCCGGAGCGTCCGCTGCCACTGTTTCGAGCTGCGCGCGCGTGAAGCGCTCGCCGCTCCGGCGCGCCACAAAGTCAGCGCCATCCTTGCGTAACCGATCTCGGCCCAGCTTTCCTTCGACCAGCACCGGCGTCAACCCGTCGTCGAGCGTCTCGTCCAACCCACGCAGCAGCCACGGAGCCGCCGCCCGTTTGGCACTACGGCTGTGCGCGCGAAACACCGCCAGCCCGCGCTTACCGAGCAGCTGGTGCACCGCGTCCGCGCCGGCATCGGCCAGATTCGACTCGGGGCGGTAACTCAACCGGAGCCATTGCAGCACGTCCGCCTTGAACTCGGAATCGGGCAGTGCTGCGTCCAAGGCCTGGAGAGCCGCCTCGATGTCCGGGCCGCACGGTTCGCGAAACAACGGCAGCTGGGCCGCCTCGTGCGCGCGCTCGCGCAACACGATCTTCACCGGCTCCCCGTCACGGCCCAGCACCCACGCGTGATTGGCCTCGGCGAAATCGTGATCGTCGCCCGCCACCCAGAACACCGGCACCACCGGGACGCCGCGCTCGCGCTCCAAGCGGCGCGCCAGCGCGATCGCCGACAACACTTTGTGAATGGTGTAGAGCGGACCGGTAAACAGCACCGGTTGTTGCCCGGTGGTCACGGCGAACACGTCGCCGCCCGCGAGCCGGTCGCGACCGGGCCCCGGGATTACGGCCGCCAGGACGTCGGGGTGGATGCGCCGCGGCTTGCCGGCGGGGATCTTCCCCGGACTCTTGGCCAGGGGTGTGGCAAGGATGCGCGAGATCATGCCCGGGCGCCTACGAGAATCACGCGGGGTGCGTTGGGACCGGCTGGGCCGCCCTCGTAGTCGCCGAAGCGCGCCGCCACACGGAGTCCCGCGTCGGTCAACAATGCGCTGAGCTCGTCCGCGCCGAAGAGACGCACGCGTTCCTGAAAGCGGCGGCCTTCATCCCGCAATTCGATCTCCTTGATCACGAAACGGCCATCCGACCCGATGCGGCGTGTGACGCGCACCTCATTGCGGCGCTCTCCGTTACCCAATCGCGCGTTTGCCTTTTCGCTCAGCTGGAGCGTACGCCGCACATGCTCCGCATTGAGATAGTCGAGGACGAAGTGACCCCCAGGCACGAGGGCGGCGGTCACCTGCCGGACCACGAGGCCATGTTCGGCATCGTCCAAAAAGTAGCCGAACGACGTGAACAGATTGACGGCGAGGGCGAAACTGCCGTCGCGAAATGGCAGCGCCCGCATATCCCCG
>DASYTD010000088.1:0-18904 GCA_036002655.1 Gemmatimonadales bacterium | reverse complement strand
TTCGTTCCCGTCAGTCCCAGATCTTCCCGCAGCACTTCGAGCAGCGTTTTGTGCGGTGCGAACGCTACTTCCGCCGGCTCGCCGTTGACGACGAGTGCGATCTTGACCTTTGATTGGGGACTCATGGCCACAACGTAATCTTGATAAGAGGTGAGGGCGGCGCCAGCTTTTGGGCCGGAAAGAGAGGGAACGATGGAACGTTGGAACGCTGGAAGGTCGATGCGGTCGAAGGCTTGGCTGGTGGTGGTTCTTTCCATCATTCCATCATTCCCTCTTTCCGCGCAGGACTACAGAGCCCAAGCCCTCCGCATTCTCCGTACCGTCCCCCTCATCGACGGCCACAACGACATCCCGGACGCAATCCGCGAGCGCGGTGGGCTCGATTCCGTCGACCTGGCGAAGAGCCAGCCGAGACTGATGACGGACATCGCGCGACTCCGGGCCGGCCGAGTCGGTGGGCAATTCTGGGCCGCGTTTGTGCCGGTGACGACGATGGATTCGGGACCGCATCCATCCGTCTACGCGCTCGAGCAGATCGATCTCGTCTATCGTCTCTGCTCGAGGAATCCAGCGGTACTCGCCATGGCTGCGACCGCGGCGCAAGTCGAGCGCAACTTTGCGGCGGGGAAGATCTCCTGCCTGATCGGGATCGAGGGTGGCCACGCGATCGAGAACTCGCTGGGAGCGCTGCGCATGTTCTCGCGCCTCGGCGTGCGCTACATGACGCTCACGCACTGGCGCACGCTCGATTGGGCCGTGGCGTCCACCGACACGTCGCATCGCGGGCTCTCGGACTTCGGCAAGCAAGTCGTCCTCGAGATGAACCGGCTCGGGATGCTGGTGGATCTGTCGCACGTCAACGATCAAACGATGTCCGACGCTCTGCATCTCTCGCGCGCGCCGGTGATGTTCTCGCATTCCTCGGCGCGCGCACTGGCGAATCACGCCCGCAACGTCCCCGACTCGATCCTCAAGCGCGTGCCCGCAAACGGGGGCGTGGTGATGGTGAACTTCAACCCGGGATTCGTGTCGGAAAGCGTCCGCGTCTATGAGGACAGCATGAACTCCTGGTCGCGCGCGCTGCGCACGGCGGGGGTAGACTCCACCACGCGTGCTGACTCGATGCGGGCGTGGGAGGTCCGGGCGCCTCACGCTACACTGGCGCAGGTCGCCGACCACATCGAGCATATCCGGCGAGTCGCCGGCGTGGACAACGTCGGGCTCGGCTCCGACTTGGACGGCATTACGGAAGTACCGGTTGGCTTGGCGGACGTCTCCAAATTCCCCGACTTGATTGCGGAGTTGTTGCGGCGCGGCTGGAACGAGGTGGATGTGAAGAAGGTGGCGGGGCTGAATATCCTGCGCGTAATGCGTGAGGCAGAACGGGTGGCGGGTGAGATGCGGCGGCCCTTGCGCCGGTAGACAGTGGCTGCCGGGGTCGCCATGTTGTCAGAAGTCTCTTTTCGCGAGGTCGGTACGATGCGGCGACCCGCACAAGCAGTAATCGTCCACGGCGTGACGGGTGGACTCCTCGCTGGACTCGTCGTCGCGCTGTGGTTCCTCGTTGCGGATACGCTGGCGGGTCATCCCTTCCGTACGCCCACGTTGCTCGCCGGCGTTCTGCTGAACCATATGTTCTCTGAAGTCACACCCCGACTCGTCGTCGCGTACTCGGTTCTGCACTTCGGGGTCTTCGCGATCCTGGGAGTGGGGATGGCGTTTGTCAGCGCGTCGTTCGCAGCACCGCCGCGTCTACTCCTCAGCTTGGGGTTCGGAATCCTCCTTCAGGAAGTGACGTTCTACGTCGGGCTGCTCCTCTTGCATGCCCCGAACCTCGGCGTCATCGCCTGGCCACACGTGATGGGCGCTAACATCGCAGCCGGGTTGGTGCTCATGACCTACTTGCACTACGCGGAACGCGATCCCCGGCCGTTGGGATTTCCCACGCTCCGGAATCATCCCGCGCTGGCACGTGGCGTGATCAACGGGCTGGTCGGTGCGGCGGTCGTGGCGGCCTGGTTCTTCGTCCTGGATCTGATCAGCGGCCATCCATTTCGCACACCTGCGGCGCTCGGCTCTGGGCTGTTGATGGGCGCCGCCGGCCCCGGAGAGATCGGCGTCACTTTCGGGCTGGTCGCGGCCTACACCGTCCTCCACGTCGCCGCGTTCGTCATCGCGGGGGTTGTGTTCGTTGCGCTGGCGGAGCAAGTGGAGCGAGTCCCCGCCATGGCTCTGCTCGTGTTACTGACCGCAATCCTGCTCGATGGCCTTGTCTTGGCGACGCTCGGGGTCGGGGCCCAATGGGTCTTGGGGACGGTCGGTTGGTGGTCGGTGATTGTCGCGAACGTCCTAGCCGTGCTTGCGATGGGGTGGCAGGTATGGCGGACTCATCCCGTGCTGCAACGCCGGTTGCTGGAGGAACGCCCCCAGCTTCGCGTCTAGGAGAGCGTCACAGTCCCCGCTCTACTCCGATGGCGATTCCATTCCGCGACAGCACGGGCCGCGACCGAATGACGGTCGCGTCGAACCGCAGGGTCATGCCTCGGGCCGCGTTGTAGCGGATCCCGGCGCTACCGGTCACCGTCTCGAGTGATCGGACCGCCCCGCCGACGAGGTAACTCTCCCGTCCCGCCGCCCCGAGCAACGAAACCGTGGTGCGACGGGTCAGCGCGCGCGCCGCTCGTAGGGAAACGGCGGTATCGGTCCTGCGTGACGGGTTGCTGGACAGAAAGACGCGGAGGCTCCATGACATGCGGCTCGTTTCGGTTGTGATGTGTGGCATCACCACATCCACGGGACCCGCCGCGTAATTCAGGCGCCGGTACCCGACACCGAGCGAAGAGCGTGAAGCGACCAGCGCGCTCGCGTCTGCGTCCCACGTATTCTTGGGCGAGAACACCGGCTGCCGCGACGTGCCGGCTTCCGCCGTGAGCCAGATCCGCGGGGTTGGATGGACGACTGTCCCGATCCGCTCGGTTACATCCGTCTCACCAAAGCGGCCCAGCACCTCCGCCGCCACCCATCCGCCATGACCACGAGATGTCCGCAGCGTGAACTGCGCGCCGAGCGTGGACCAGTCCTGACTGGCGGTAACCGCTTCATATGAGCTCCAGGCGGAAACGCGGAGACTCTGACCGATGCACGGCGTCGCGAGACACAACGCCAGCAATGCCGCGACGCCGCGTCTGCCAGATCCTTTGCGTGCCATGTCGCCTCCGATCACGACGGCGTTGCGAAGCCTTTGCGCACCATCTCACCCCACACCTGCCCCCGCTTCCAGACGCTGGCGAAGGCTTTGAGCCGCCACCAGACAGTGCGCTGGCGATACCCGAACGTCTCGAGCGTCGCGTAGAACAGCAGACGCACGATGTCGCCGAGCCGCCCGTAGCGCCGGAAACTCACCTCGTCCAGCACGACCGCCCAGATCGAGAGCAGCATCCCGTACCCCCACGCCACGAGCAGAAACAGCAGCGCAAACGACGTGTTGATCGCCCCGTACGCGAGGCCCAGGACCGTCATCCCATAGCCGAGCACTTCTATGAGGGGGGCGAGCATCTCGCCGAACGTGAAGAACGGCATCGCGATCAATCCCACGCGGCCGTAGCGGGGATTGCCGAGCATCCCCTTGTACTGCCACATCGCGGCGATGAGACCGCGATGCCACCGCTCACGCTGGCGGGACAGGATCCGCCCGGACTCGGGTACCTCTGTCCACGCCACCGGATCGGGGATGAAGGGGATCTCGTAACGGATCTTGTTGCGCTGGAGATGGCGGTGGAGCCGGACGACGAGGTCCAGATCTTCCACGACACTCGAAACGCGGTAGCCCCCGATCGCGTGCAGGTAATCCTTGCGGAACAACCCGAAGGCGCCGGAGATCACGAGACTGCCGCCCAGGCGATTCCATCCCAGGCGGCCGAACAGGAAGGCGCGTAGGTATTCCACCACCTGGATCCCCGGTAGGAAGCGGCGGGGCACCCTGGCGTCGGTGACGCGGCCGTCCTTCACCATGCAGCCGTTCGCGACGCGGATCGTCCCGCCGACGGCGGCGATCCGCGCCCCGAGGAGAAACGGGCGGGTGAGCCGCAGCAGCGCGTCGGGCTCGATCAAGGTATCCGCGTCCACCGCGATGACGAGGGGGAAGCGGCTCGCATTGATCGCGGCGTTGAGCGAGTCCGCTTTGCCGCCGTTCTCCTTGTCGATGACCAGCAGCCGCGTACGCGTGCGGGAGCGGTACACCGCGCGCAGCGGCTGCGTTGGGATCGCTTCGGCATAGGTACGCGGCACCTCGTACAGCTCGAACGCTTGCCGCAGCCGCTCCATGGTGTCGTCCTTCGAGCCGTCGTTCACGACGACGACCTCGAAATTGCGGTATTCGAGAGTCAGGATCGCCGTCACGCTCGTCTCGATCGTGGCGCTCTCGTTGTAGGCTGGGACGAGGATCGTGATCGGGGGCAGTGCGTCGCTCTGCATCAGGCGCTGGAAGTCCTCGTCCTCGGCTAGGCGGGTTTGCTCCCAGATCTCCGGGATCGCCAGCACGAGGAGGAGCGCGTAGAACGTGTTGAGGGCAAGGAAGTAGGTCAGGATGACGACGTCGGTAGTGTGAATGAGCGTGTTCACGCGGCGTACTCCGCGAGCGCCTGCGACGAGAGGCCGAGGATCAACGCCGCCATGTCGCGGGCGGCGGCGTCCGCCCCGACCTCGGCCGCGAGCAGCACGCTGCGCCCTGGGGGGCCGAAGCGCGTGAGTGCAAGGCCGGCGCGAAGGCGCACCCACCACTCCGAATCGCGCAATGCGTCGCGGACGGCGGACAACGTCGTCGCGTCGGCGATCATGCCGAGCGAGCGGACCGCCTGCGCACGTACCGGCCATGCCTCGTCATGCACGAGGTAGCTGAGCGCGGCGACGGACTCACGATGCGGGAACTTGCCCAGCGCCCGGGCCACCTGGGTCCGCACTTCAGGATCGAGATGTGTGGCTAAGGTGGTGAACGGCTCTCGCAGCACCGGCTCTTCCAGACGACCCGCAAACTCGATGATGCGGGGCAACCGGGGATCGTCGAGCCGCCGGAACAGCTGCATGAGGTGTCGTAGGACGGCCGGGCGGGACCGCTTGAGGACGCTCGCGTAATACGCCTGCACGGTCGGGCCGAGGTGCGGGAGCTGGTCCAGCGCCGCGGCCACGAGGAGGGGACTGTCGAGGCGCTCGAGTGTGGTGGCCGCGGCGAGCTGCACCGCGGGGTGCGGGTCCCGCAGCAACCGGAGCAGCCGCCCGGTATCGTGCGACGTCGCAGCGACCGCGAGAAAGCGCGCGCAATCGAGCCGCTTCCACCAGCGGGCGGAGCGGCTGCTCCCACGCAGCACCCGCGCCCACCAGCGCTGCTCCAGCTGGCTGGACAGCTGCCGCCAGCGCTCCCCGGGGACACGCGCGGACCAGGTCACGAGCGCGTCGATGATGAACGGTATTGGAAGCGAACCGAGCGCGTGTGCCACCGCCGCCGCGTCTGCCTGGCCCAACACCCAGCGCTGCATCACCGCGTCGAGCTCGATCCGCCTCGGGTCGACCTTGGCGCTCCGGCGCAGCCGTACCCAGCGGTTGAGGGCGATGAGGATGATCAACGCAAGCAGCAGCACGCCCTGTGCGATGGCGACGATGACGAGGAACTGACGGCTCGTCACCTCCCCACCCAGCGCTTGATCTTCTCCAGGGCCACTCGCAGGCTGATCGGCTTCACCATGTAATCGAGCGCGCCTGCTTCCAGCCCGCGCAATTGTTCCTCCTCGGTTCCATGCACCGTTGTGAACACGACGCGATAGGTCCCCGGGCGCTCCCGTTGCAAGGCGTCGAAGATGGAGTAGCCATCGAGCCCGGGGAGATCCACGTCCAGCAGCAGCAAGGGGCGCGTTCCCTGCACGTCCACCGCCAACAACTCGCGCAACGCCTCGCGACCATTGCGATACGACAGGAACCGATAGCCCCGCGACTGCAATCCATATTCGAGCAGCTCGGCGAGCGCCGCATCGTCTTCGACGAAGATCACCTCCGCAACCGTTGCACTCGGCGCTGCATCGATCGGCTGCGGCGGGGCCTCGGGCGCAGGTGGCTCGACGGGTGTCGCGGCTACGATGGGCTGCGGCTCCGGAGTCGGCGGCGCTACTTCGGGTGGCGCCTCGGGCGCTGGCGGTTCGACGGGTGTCGCCGCTAGGACTGGCTGCGGCTCCGGAGTCGGCGGCGCCACTTCGGGTGGCGCCTCGGGCGCAGGCGGCTCGACTGGCGTCGTTGCTAGCACAGGCTGCGGCTCCGGGGTCGGGGTCGGCGGCGCTGCAGGTGGGGCCTCGGGCGTAGCGGGCTCGACGGGCGGCGCTGCTAGGACAGGCTGCGGCTCCGGAGTCGGCGGCGCTGCTTGTGGTGGCGCAGGCGGCTCGACGGGTGCCGCTACATCGCCAAGCTGCGACTTCGGCGGCGCCGCCGACGGAGCGCTGAGTGACTCCGCTGCGGTCGCCGATCCCGCAGCCTCGTCCGGCGGAATAAGCCAGATCAGCTCCTGCGTCTTGTCGATCCGCGGTGGCGCTGGGGACGGGGCTCCGGGGGGGGCGGAGCGCGCCTGGGCCCCGGGGCGTGGGGCGGCTGGTGGTGCGGGGGCGGGGGTAGGAGTGGGGACCGGTGCCTGTGCCGGTGCCGGTGGCTCGGGCGATGGACGCGCCGCGCTCGGTCGGCGAATGATCAGGCGCCGTGGAGGAGCGGGAGGGGGCGCGGGCACTTTGGGCGGACTGGGCGCGACAGGCGCCGATGGTGGCGTTGGGATCCCGGCGGTCCGGCGAGGCGCGGGGGCGCCGGTAGGCTTGGGCCGAGATGCGGCGGCGCGACGCGGCATCTCGAGTTTGAGCATTGCGGCGAGGCGCGTGACGAACCAGAGGGTTAGCGAGCCCCGGTCCACGTCCTGGTCATCGGGGCGGGAGGCCCAGTCCCTGACGGTCGCCTCCATCCCGGCAGCCAGTCGGGACGCCTCCAGGAACCCAAAGGACCCGGCGGCTCCCTGGATCTTCTGGGTTTCGCGCAACAGCTCGGCAAGCGCCGCCCGATCGTTGCCCGTCGCAGCCAGGCGCTCGGCGATACCGAGGAGGAGCGCAAGATTTGCGCGCATCCCGGCCAAATACTGCTCCACCTGTCCGGGTTGCGGCGCGGGAGGCGCTGGGTCCCGACTCATGAGTACCAAGATGGGGAAGTCGCGAGTAAGAGCGCCATGGTTGCGCCTCACCGCCCCACCCAGCCGCGGATGTCCTCGAGTGTGGTCCACAGGCTGCTCCCTGTGACGAGGTACTCCAGAGCCCCCGCTTCGCGACCGCGCCGCAGCCTCCGCTCGTCACTATGCTCGGTCATGAGCACCATGCGGAACTTCCCGGGACACTCCTGCTGCAGCGCTTCAAGGATTGAGTAGCCGCCGAGCTCCGGTCGGTCCACATCGATTAGCACCAGCGGTACGGTTCCGCCCGTGTTCAGGGTACGCAAGTAGGCCAGCGCCTCGGGCCCCGTGCGGTGGACCACGAAGCGATAGCCCCGGACCTCTATCCCGAAGGCAAGGCGTTCAGCGACGGCGGCGTCGTCCTCGACGACGATCAGCTCGGGGAGGGCGATCGCGGCGGGCGCGACCGAGGTTGTCGAGTTTCGTGGAGGTGGGTCGACATTGGGTGGAGGTTCTGTTGGGGCCGGAGCGGCTGCTGCTTGCTTCGTGAAGAGCGCGGCGGCAAGGCGGCGCACAAACCCGCGAGCGACGGCGCCGCGCGTGTCGGCGCCCTGCCCGGGCTGCGCGAGCCATTGCTTGGCTGCCTCCTCGAGCTCCGCGGCGACCGTCGTCGCTTGGGCGAACCCGAATGAGCCGGCCGAACCGCGGATCTTGTGGGCCTCGCGGCGGAGCTGATCGACAGCGTCGATGTCGTCCCCCGCCGTGATGAGGCGCTCGGCCAACTCGGCGATCGCGCCCAACTGGTTGCGCGCTCCCTGCAGGTACGTCTCGCGCATGCCGGGGGGGAGCCCGAAGTCGTCGACTTGGCTCACGGGCTCCAAGATATAACTAGCTTGTCTTTCGGCCTAATGAACGAGCAAACCGTAGGTCTTTGCGCGACTTGCCGGTGGGTGCGACTCGTGACGAACCGGCGGGGGTCCGTCTTCTATCGGTGCCTGCGCGCCGAGACGGACCCCCGCTTTGTGCGCTACCCGCCTCTACCGGTGCTGCAGTGCCCCGGGTACGACCGGCGAGACCCGCTTACTGACCCCGAACGCGATCGTCACGAGGGCTAACGCGTCGCACCTCGGCGATGATGTGCGCAAACAGACAATGCGTCAGGCCTCTTCGCAGGGGACCGGCCTCTAGGACGCGCAGGCCGGCTCCCCGGCGGCCGGATGGGCGAATTCCGTGCCGTGCCGTACCGGGCCCGATATCGTGAATTCCGGCCGGCGTTTAGGGCTCGTCGCATGCTCGTTTGTGACGCCTCTCACTTGCAGATTGCCCACACGTACCTCACTTTGGGTCCGCGCGCGTCTATCCTCTTAAAAGAAAGGACTTTGTGGCTCAGCAACGGCCGCTGGAGCGTGCCAAGCAGTTCTTCTTTCGGAATTTCGAGCGCGCCCTGGTCCTCTTGCTGGTCGCGTCGTTGCTCGTCATTAACCAACTGATCGAGCAGAAATTCGCGTTCCTCAGCTTCTACTATCTACCGATCATCCTCGCGGGCTTTTACGGCGGCCACCGCTTTGCCGTCGTCGCTGGACTATTCATCGCGTCTCTGGTCTTCTTCTTTCAAGCGACACAAGGGTTGGGAATGGAGCCGGGGCTGACGCAGGAGGCGATCCTCATCCTCGTCCCGTGGGCCGGCTTCCTCATTCTCACCGGGTACGTGGTAGGCGGCCTCGCCGAGCAGCGCGCCGCGCGGCTGGCGGACCTCAAGAACGCCTACCTCGCGACGCTCGAGGTTCTCGCCTTCCACATCGAGTCGGCGGAGCGTCATCAGGAGGGGCATTCGACCCGCGTCGCGGAGCTCGCGGCGGGGATGGCAGCCGAGCTGAAGCTTTCCGAAAGCGAGATCGAGAACCTGCGGATCGCGGCGCTGCTCCACGAAGTGGGAACCGCCGATCAACGGCTACTGCGGCTGCTGTCGCGCTCCGTGACGGACGAGTCGCTCGCCGTTGCGCGCGCGCTGCGCGGCGCCGCCCAGATCATCGCCGAGTACTCGCATTACTACGAGATCGTGGGCGACGATTGGGACATCGAGGCGCTGCCGATGGCGGTGCCTGTGAAGGTGCTCGCCGTCGCCGACGCGTTCGAGACCTTGCAGATGGCGACGCCGGTGCGGCCGGCGTTCACGCGCTGGAGCGCGTTGGAGGAAGTAGAAAAGGGAGCGGGGAAGACGTTCGCGCGTGAGGCGGTGCGGGCTCTTCGGGTCGTGGCGGGCCGGCCTGAAGTGGCGGCGCCCGCCAAAGCGCTAAGAGTCAGCTAGCTCCCAGGCGGGAGTACCGGTGGCGTAGGACCGGAGCGTCCGCTCGCGACACCTCCTGCGACGCCGATGCCGAAGGCAACCGCCGTTCCCACGGTCACGATCGGAAGGAGAGTCACCGGAAGCGCGACAACCGCCGCAGCCGCTCCCGCGATCAACGGCGCCGCTGGTTTCTGAACCGCATCCACGAAGCGCAGCCGGCGCCGCACGAAGGCACGTGTCACGACAAAACCGCCGATCAGCGCGGCGGCACTCACCGCAAGCCAGAGCATACTGTTCTCCTGTAGGTACGCCGCTCTACGCAACTTGCGTGGGTGGCGTTTCAGGCGCAATTGTGTGCTCGATGGCCAAGGGACCCGCGTACACCGATGCGGCGGACGGCGTCAATTTTATCCGCGTGGCCGGGATATTCGGCCCCGTCTGCTTCTTCCTGTTGTCTCTGCTGTGGTATTTCCTGCTGGAAAAGGGTTTCATCTCGATTGGCGTTTTCGTTTTTCTCCTGATTCTCACGCTGCCGATCACCGCCGCCGCCGTTGTCGTCATTCATCGGACGGTCGGCGCGACGGCGGTTCTGATGATGAAGACGATGTTCGCCGTGGGCGACATTCCGCCACCGCCGACATATCCGCGACAGGACGTCTTGATCGCGCAGGGCAAATATGCGGAGGCTGCGGACTGGTTTCGCGATCACCTCCGCATCGAGCCGGACGATCACGAAGCGCGTCTGCGGTTGGCTCATTTGCTCGAGATGCACCTGAAGGGGTTCGACGAAGCGGAGCGCCTCTTTCTCCAAATCCGCAATGCCCAACCTCCAGCCCAACCGCGGCAGCTGATGCAGGCGTGCAACCACTTGATCGACTTATACAGAAAGACTGGAAAGACGGACCGACTCAAAGTCGAGCTGGCCCGCTTCGTCGATCGCTACCGTGGATCGCCGCAGGCCGAGGGCGCGGCACGGGAGCTCAAGGAGCTGAAAGCGCTGGGCTAGCGCGACAACACGAATGCCACTGCCGCGGTCGCCTGATGACGGCTGGGCTGCGCTTGCTTCTCGAAGACCGCCGCCGTCGAATGGTCGTAGCGCGTATCGAACCGCACGAGCACACCGCGCCTCGCGTGCCAGTCGACGGTCAGATCCAGGTCGGACAGCGTTTGCGAATCGCCGGTGCGGACGCCATCCACATCTTTGAACTGCTCCAGGCGTAGCGACGCGGTCCAGGCGGGGGTGACGGCCCAGCTGAGGTAGCCGGCCGCGCCGTACCAGGAAGCATCCGCTTCGGTTCCATAATCGCCATTGAATCCCACCGACCAATCCGCGCTCGGCTTCACCGTTGCGGCAAGGTCATACAGCCGCCGCTTGATGCTGCGGTCGTCCTGCTCCGGACCGTGGTGAGTATCGAACGTCACCGAAAAGGTGGGCTGCGCGAAGCTCACCGACGCTTCCAGCGAGACCGCGCCGTTGTTGTCCTCCCACTTGTCCCATCCGCGATTGACTCCGCCCAGGAACGTGAACGGTCCTCGCGTCCAGATGGCGCGAAGCCCGGTGTGGGTGAACGGGATGGAATAGCCGAATAGAAACGATCGCGAGTAGGTGAGGTTGGGATTGTCCCAGGTCGGGATCACTTCATAGCCGGCTGTCGTGACGAACTTGCCCCCGCGCAGCTCGACGTTGCCGCTGCCCGGGCGCCAACTCACGAACGCCTGGGCGAGATCGGCCACTGTGGGATCCCACGCGCCGAGCGCGGCCATGACCGGCACATCGTCACCGGTTGCGAGATCCACCTGCAATCCGAACGGCGTGGGCCGGCGCATGACCGAGAGCCCGATCATCTGCGGGCGCCACCGGCGGTGATCGCTGTCGAACGTGCGCAGCGTGTTTACGCCGCTCGTGGGCTTGTTGGTGTTGAAGGTGTAGGACGCAATGCCAAAGGCGTGCCATTCGAACGACTGGGCTGAGACCGCGGGAACGAGCCCCGTGAGCAGGAGCAGCACCGGTTTTACCAGCGTATCGCGGCGCTCCCCCAGGTGAATCCAGATCCGAACGCCGTCAGCACGAGCAGATCGCCTTTCTCGAGTCGCCCCTCGGCGAGCGCCTCGTCGAGCGCGATCGGGATCGAGGCAGCCGTCGTGTTTCCGTACTTTTGAATATTGCAGTAGACCTGGTCGTCGCGCAGCCCCGTGGCCTTCTGCACCATCTCGATGATGCGGAGGTTGGCTTGATGCGGGACGAGCAGCTTGACGTCGGCGGGGGTGAGGCGGTTGGCCTTGAGCGCGATGGCGACGGACTCCGGCATTTTTATCGACGCGAACTTGAAGACGTCGCGACCCTCCATCACCGCGCGGTGCAGTCCCTGCTCCAGCATTTCCACACTGACGTAGGGATCGTGCGCGAGGCCGGGGCCATCCACCCACAGTTTCTCGGCGTACCGGCCGTCGGCAAAAATGTGCGTCGAGAGCACGCCACGGCTGTCCTCGTCGACCGGGCCGAGCACCGCGGCTCCCGCGCCGTCGCCGAACAGCACGGCGGTATCTCGGCCGCGCGACGTCTTGTCGAGCCCGCGCGAGTGCACTTCAGCCCCGACCAGTAGAATGTTCTTGTATTGTCCGGTGCGGATCCACGCGTCGGCGATCGACAGTCCGTAGATGAAACCGCTGCACTGATTGCGCACGTCCACCGCGGGAATGTCGGTGAGGCCGAGCTCACGCTGTAGGAAGACGCCGTTGCCGGGCTCGAAGTGGTCGGGCGTGCAGGTGCAGTAGATGATGCAGTCGATGTCACTCGCTGACAGCCCGGCTTTGTCGAGCGCCTTGCGCGACGCCTCGCGCGCGAGTGTGGCGCCGGTGTCACCCTTGTCCACCCAGTGGCGCGTCTTGATGCCGCTGCGTTGCACGATCCACTCATCGGACGTGTCCATCATCCGCGCGAGGTCGTCGTTGGTGACGACTCGCTCGGGCACGTGAAAGCCTGTGGACAAGAACGCGGTACGCGGCATCGCAGCTCTGGGTTGCGGGTGACAACGAAGCTACCAAGATTAGCGCATGGACCTTACCGTGACCAGCCAACAGTACGACGCGGTCCGCAATGCTAAACACCTTCCGGACGTGCTCAAGCAGGTGCTCGACAAAGCACGCCAGAACGCCAATGGTCACGTCCTGCATCTCACCTACGAGGAAGCCACCGCGCTGAACGAGCTCGCCGCGTGGAACGTGCACACCGACGCGGAGGGCAACGTGACGCCGGAATCAAAGCTCTTCGACGATCTCGTCCGAGCCATAATGACTCATCCGGAGTTCTAATGCGGTTCTACGTCACGTTTTGTTTGTTGCTCGTTCCTGCCGCCGCGTTCGCGCAGCAGCGGAAACCCATCACCTTCGACGATTACATCGCGCTCAAAGCCGTGAGCGATCCGCAGCTTTCGCCTGACGGCAAGTGGGTCGCCTACACGGTCTCGACGCCGTCCCTGCAAGACAACCGCAACGTCGCGCGCATCTGGGTCGCCGAAGTGGCGACGGGCAAGTCGCGTCAGGTGACGGGTGGACCGGGATCCGATCGCCAGCCGCGCTGGTCGCCGGACGGCAAGACGCTCGCCTTCATCTCGACCCGCGAAGGCGGTGCGCAGGTCTGGCTGCTCCCGATCGGAGGCGGGGACGCGCGCAAAGTCTCGGGGTTAGCGGACGGTGCCTCCGATCCCTTGTGGTTGCCCGATGGATCCGGATTACTGGTCGTCAGCGACATCAAGTGGCCGGCGAATCAGGAGATCGATCAGCGCAACGGCGCGTATGCCACCGAGGTACGTATTTGGACTGAGCTGTTCTGGCGGCATTGGGATGATTTCCGGGCGGGCAAGCGGCAGCATCTGTTCCGTGTGGAGATCGCGACGGGGAAGGCAACCGACCTGACGCCGGTCGATCACGATGTGCCAACGATCGCGACGGGCGGCGACGGCGACGTGGCGATTTCGCCCGACGGCAAGGACATCCTCGTCGCGATGCACGGCGATACCACCGTCGCCGACAATACGAACGTCGACATCTACGCGGTGGACGGTCCCGTCCTGCGGCGGATCACTACCAACCCCGGCGCGGATAACACCCCTCGTTATTCGCCGGACAATAGATGGGCCGCATATCTGTCCATGGAGCGCGCGGGATTCGAGGCGGATCGCATCCGCTTGATGCTCGCGGACCGGCGGGGGCCCACGCAGGCGCCATTCGACGCCACCCCGGGATGGAGCCTGTCGGTCGGTTCGTA
Organism: Gemmatimonadales bacterium; assembly: GCA_036002655.1. Lineage (GTDB taxonomy): Bacteria > Gemmatimonadota > Gemmatimonadetes > Gemmatimonadales > GWC2-71-9 > 20CM-2-65-7. The sequence goes on along the minus strand of DASYTD010000088.1, from coordinate 5,167 downwards.
CTCCTGGTGCCCCAACTCGCGCTGCATCTACGCGGTCGTCGAGGAGCGCGGCCGCGACAACATCTATCGCATCGACGTCCCGGGCTTGCGGCGCACGCGTGCCGTGACCGGAGGTCTGAATAGCGCGGCTCAGGTCGGGCCCGACGGCCGAACGGTGGTCTATCTCCACCAGAGCAACACGCAGCCACCCGAGGTGTGGGTGTCGGGTAAGCCGTTGACCCATCACACCGACTCGGCCGTCGCGACGCTCGACCTGCCTCCGCTCGAGGAATTCGGCTTCGTCGGCGCGCAGGGCGACTCCGTGTTCGGGTGGGCGCAGAAGCCCCCGGGCTTCGATGCTGCGCGGAAATACCCGCTCGTCTATCTCCTTCACGGCGGACCGCAGGGTGCGTGGACCGATTACTGGGGCGCCCGCTGGAACTATCAGATGTTCGCCGCGCGCGGTTGGGTCGTGGCGGCCGTGAACTTCCACGGCTCGACGGGCTACGGTCAGAAATTCACCGATGCGATCTCGCAACACTGGGGCGACTATCCCTTCGACGACCTCATGAAAGGCTTGGACGTCGTCGCTCGGCTGCCGTACGTGGACTCGACCAGGATGGGCGCCGCGGGCGCGTCCTACGGCGGCTACATGATTCTCTGGATGGCCGGCCACACCAATCGCTTCAAGGTGCTCGTGGACCACGATGGCGTCTTCAATCCGGTGAGCATGGCCGGCAGCACCGAAGAGCTCTGGTTCACCGACTGGGAGTTTGGCGGGCCGCTGTACGCGAATCGCGCCCTCTACGAGAAGTGGTCGCCGCTCAATCATGTGAGCAATTGGAAGACGCCGATCCTCGTGGTGCACGGGCAGCTGGATTACCGCGTGGATTTGTCGGAAGGTTATCAGGCGTTTACCGCAGCCAAGCGGATGGGTCTCGACGCGAAGTTCCTTTACTTCCCGGACGAAGGGCACTGGGTGCTGCGACCGCGCAATCGCCGCATCTGGTGGGGCACGGTCCTCGACTGGCTGGAGGTGCATCTCCATGAAAGCCCTCACCCGTAACACGCTGCTGGCGGTGCCGCTGGCACTGGTGATCTATGCGGTGCTTCCCAAGCACGACACGCTGGCGTGGGACCTGCTGGATGCCTTTACGCTCGCCTTCTGTTTTGCCTACGTCGGCTATTTGGTGGAAACGCTGTTGCTCAAGATTCCCGGTATCGAGACATCAGGCGGCAAGATCGTTCGCGTGCTCGGCTGGTTTGCCGGCGGGCTGTGGTGCTACGTGCTCGGCCGCTGGGCGCTGCACGCCTACGGGCGCGACACGAGCGAGCTGCCGTCGTTGCTCTGGGGTGGGCTGCTTTTCGTCGGCCTACAGTTCGTCTTGCATGGGATGCTGCAGGCTTCTGGGAAACCGAACTTCTATAGCGGCCAGCTTCAGGAAGCCAACGTTCAGTAACCTCCCTAGGGTCTTGCAACTTCGGACTTAGACCAGGTGTTGTTGCCGCGCCTCACATCAGGGAAGTTCTTGTCGGGATCAATCTCAACGTTCACCAGGTCTTTCGGAAAAGCACGCACGTAGGTGAAGTGGTCGCCCTCAAACCAGGCTTCGACGGGTAGTCGCGTGGTTTCCGCGCTGCCATCGACGAATGTGAGGCGGAGGTCCACCGGCATCGGCAATCCGCCGGGACTCGACAGGAAGATTCCCGTATACGTCGTGCCGGATGAATCGCGCCGCGTGCGGACGGAATCGACTGCCTGATCGACGACATCGGTGCGCAGGAACCAGCCGCGCCAGAAATAGGACAGATCCTCACCCACTCCGTCTTCCATCGATCGGAAGAAATCGGCCGGCGTCGGATGCTTGAATGCCCAGCGTCTGACGTACTCCCGGAACGCGATGTCGAAGCGGGTCGAATCGAGGATCGCGTGCCGCAATACGTAGAGGCCCGTCGCCGGCTTGTTGTAGGCGACCTGGCCGAGCAGCTCCGGTGTCACCCGATCCGCGGGCGTGATTCCAGGCTCATCCCGTCCCGTCGCCGCGAACTGCGCCCATTGGTCCGCCTGCCCGCGCGTGCGCAGCCACGCCTGGTCGGGGAAGTAGGTGCGCGCCGAGTAGATATTGATGAAGGTGTTGAAGCCCTCGTCCATCCACGCATACAGGCGCTCGTTGTTGCCCACGACCATCGGGAACCACTCGTGGCCGAGTTCATGCGTCGTCACGCCGAAGAGCCCTTCGCGGCTGCGCCGGTTGGCGCAAAAGACGATCATCGGGTATTCCATCCCGCCGACGGGTCCGTTGACGTTGATCGCCGTCGGGTACGGATAGGGGAACCACTTTTCCGAATAGTGCTTGATCGAATGGCGGACCATCCGCGTCGATTCCCGCCAGATGGAATCGGCGACCGGCGGATAGAACGACTGCATGAGGATGCCGTTCCAACCGCTCGCATCCCACATGAAATTCGGCGCCGCCGCCCACGCGACGTCGCGAACGTTTTTTGCCGCGAAGCGCCACGTGAGCGCGCCGCTGCCGGGGGGTCGGCTGGACGGTTCCCCCACCTCGGTTTTCGCGATGACCGCAACGGTGGAATCGGAGCGGAGCGCGCGCGCGAGTCGCGCGCGTTGTTGCACGGTCAGCACCTCGAGGGGATTCGTCAGCCGGCCGGTGCCCGCGACGATGAAGCCGCGCGGCACGGTGATCGCGAAGTCGATGTCGCCGTACTCGAGGTAGAACTCTCCCTGGCCCAGGTACTGTTCGGTATTCCAGCCGCGCACGTCGTCGTAGACGGCGAGTCGCGGATACCACTGCGCGATCTCGTACAGCCAGCCCTCGGGAAACCGCTCGCGTCCCATGCGGTCGGCGCCGTGTTCGGGCACCTGAAAGGAAAAGCCGATATCGAGTGACGTGACGCCGGCGGGCGGCAGCGGGCGGTCGAGCTCGACGCGGAGGAGGGTGCCGTTCTCGATGGTCTTCAGCGCGGTACGGCGGACGGGCGGACGGGCGGACGGGCGGACGGCATCAACGTGATCGAGGACAAAGCCGCCACGGAATCCCCGGGCGGCAAAGCGCGCGTCCGGCGGATTGAGCATGGTGCCGCGGCTGTCCTCACGAAACAGATTTTGGTCGAGCTGGAGCCACAGATACTGGAGCGTATCGGGAGAATGGTTGGTGTAGCGGATCGTTTCGCGGCCCGCGACGGTGTGCGTCGCCGTGTCGAGCGAGACCGCGATCGTGTAATCCACGCGCTGTTGCCAGTACTGGGGGCCGGGCCGACCCGATCCTTCGCGCAACAGGTTCGGGGCGGGAAGCGCGAGTCGCCTGAATGGCGAGGTGTCGGTTCGTGCGGCGGGCAGCGGAGGCAGCGTTGGTTGTTGCAACGCCAGAACGAGCGTCAGAGCAAGCATGTCGGAATGTACCCGCGGGCCAGCGGTCCGTGCCTTCCGCCGCGGGCTCGAATAGATTTTGCGGACCCTCATGCCTACACGCGTTCGGATGCGGCTCGCTGCTCTGTTGACGGCCACGCTCGTTGCCTGCGATCACAGTGCGCCGTTCCGTCCTGAAGCCTATGGCCCCAAGGGGCCGCTTAACCCAGGTCCGATCGCGCGCCTGACGTTCAATCCCGGCCAGGATCTGGTGCCGGTGTGGCGCTCGGACGGCAGCGGCATCGTGTACACCGCCGAGCGCCGGGACCGGGCCGATCGCGATCGCTGCCTCGCCTTCATGCCGGCAACGGGAGGCGCGATTTCGCGCTACGTCTGCCGGAGCACTACCGCCGACGATTCCGTGAACGTGTTCGACGAAGTGGCGCTGGCCGGAGACAGCATCGTCTACGCGCGAGCCAGCATGGAGCGGTTTCTGCCGGGCATCGGTCCGGATGCGCAAGCGCTCGTTGTCGCGGCGGTGCGGGATCCCAATACCGCCACGGTGCTGCAACGCGTCCCCTTCACGGCGCCGTGGGGAACGACGTATGACGCCGTGTCCCACATCGCATGGCTCGGCCCGGCTCGCGTCGCCGTCGTCGGCGAGCGTGTCACCTACCCACGGCCGTGCAGCAGCTGTGCGGCCGATACGGTGCGCACGGGACTCGGTGTGCTCATCGTGGATTTCGCGACCGCGACGCCGGTGCTGACGAACCTGGCGGCCGCCGACAGCGCGTCGTCGCTGGCCGCGGCCGCGAATGGTGATACGCTCTATTTCACGCGCGACGGCGACTCACGCGTGTATCGTCACGCATTCTCGAGCGGCCAGACCGACACGCTCTACGACTTCGGGGCGCTCGGCATCGCCCGCGACGTGAGCGTAGCAAACGGACGGTTAGCCGCAGTCGTCGGTGGCGCAGTCAGCTACGTCGTTGATTCGGTGCTGGGCGGATCGCAACCCGACCACGGCGGTCCGCTGTTTCTCGTGAGCGGTCCCCCCGCGAGTCCGCCGGTCCAGCTGGGCGATCCGGCCTGGCTGTTCCGCCGTCCGGCGCTGTCACCCGACGGCACGCGACTGGTCGTGACCGTCGCGGCCTTCGGCGCCACCGCCGATCTCTGGCTGTTCCAGCTGCCGTGACGACGCGTGCGACGCTCCTCGCTCTCGCGCTGCTGGCCGTGGCCACCGCCGCCAGTGCGCAAACCGGTGGCTCGATCACCGGTCACGTGCGGCAACGCGCAGGCGGGCAACCGCTCAGTGGCGCGGAGATCGGGCTCGACGCACGCTGGGTCGCGCGCACCGACAGCACCGGCTTCTATCGTCTGCGCGAAGTGCGCAGCGGCTGGCATCTCGTCTCAGTGCGCGCCATCGGCTTCGATACCGTGCGGCGCGACAGCGTGCTCGTGCGCGCCGGTCAAGTCAGCATCGTGAACTTCACGATCGACGTCTATACGATCGACCGGCCTATCGTCGTCGAGGCGTACGCGGACTCGATCCTCGATCCTTCCATGGTCGCGACGGTGCAGCGCATGACAGGCGACGAGCTGCGCCGTTTCCCTGTGACGACGCTCGACGAGGCCGTGTCGCTGTCGGCCGGCGCAGTCGGCGAGAGCTATCGCGGCGGACGGCTCGGGCAGCAGGCATTCGTGCTCGACGGACTCGGCGTGAAGAACCAGCTCGACGCCTCGACCGGTCCCCTCGGCGTGCGGATCCCACCCGATCTCCTCACCGAGGCGTCGCTTGCGACGAACGGCTTCTCGGCGCGC
>DASYTD010000087.1:0-8205 GCA_036002655.1 Gemmatimonadales bacterium | reverse complement strand
ATCATCATTGCAGACACGAAATTCGAATTCGGCACGACGGCAGACGGTGAGCTGCTCGTCATCGATGAGATTCTGACGCCCGACTCGTCGCGGTTCTGGCCCGCCGACCGTTATCAAGCGGGCCGCAGCCAGCCGAGCTTCGACAAGCAGCCCCTGCGGGATTACCTGGCCGATCTGAAGCGCCAAGGAAAATGGAACGGCGAGGCGCCGCCGCCACCGCTGCCGGCAGACGTGGTCGCGGCGACGAGCGCGCGCTACCGCGATGCGTATCATCGGATCACCGGGAAAGAGCTGGAGTGAGGATTGCGCCCGAAGGATGGCCGTTTATCGCGGTTGCGTGGTTGCTCGTGGTCGCAGCGGCACTGTTTTGGTGGCCTCCGGCCGTGGTGCTGGGGATTCTCGCAGTTTGGGTCGTCGCCTTTTTTCGCGACCCGATTCGCCCCGGCCCGCGCGGTGAGCGCTACGTGCTCGCGGCCGCCGAAGGTCACGTCGTGCACGTAACGGAGCTCGATGAGCCGATGTACGTGAAGGAGCGGTCGGTCCGCATTTCGATTTTCCTGTCCGTCTTTGACGTCCACGTGAACCGCTATCCGGTGGACGGAACGATCGAGCTCGTGCACTACAACAAAGGAAAATTCTTCCACGCCGCCGCCGAGAAAGCGAGTCTCGACAACGAACAGTCTTCGATCGGCATGCGCGGTCCCCGTGGCCGGGTGCTCGTGCGCCAGATCGCCGGACTGATCGCGCGGCGGATCGTGACGGACGCAAAGCCCGGTGACCGGGTGGCGCAGGGCGCCCGTCTGGGCTTGATCCGTTTCGGCTCACGGACCGATGTCTTCCTCCCGCTCTCGGCGCGACCGGTCATCAGGGTCAAGCCGGGTGATCGCGTCCGCGTAGCCGGCACCGTGCTGGCGGAGTACGCATGAGACCACCGCCATTCCCCATTCGCCGCGTCGTGATCGTGGTGCCCAGCCTGTTCACGCTCTTCAACCTGTTCTTCGGCATTTGGGCGATGGTGTTGGCGACGCGCGGCGACTTCTCCCGCGCGAGCTGGTTCATCGTGTTCGCCGGGATCCTCGACACGCTGGACGGCCGGGTCGCGCGCATTTCGGGCACCGGAACCCGTTTCGGCGCCGAGCTGGACAGCCTCGTCGACATCGTCAGCTTCGGCGTCGCACCCGCGTTCCTTATGTATCAGGTGGAGTTTTCCGGCGCTGGGCAGGCGGCCTGGATCTTCTGCTACTTCTACGTCATGGCGGCCGCGATCCGGCTGGCGCGATTCAACGTCACGCAGGCCGGGCGCGCGAAGACGTATTTCATCGGCTTGCCGTCTCCGGCCGCTGGAATGACACTCGCGACCTACTATCCGTTCGCGCAGACGGGGTTGTACGCCTCCCTGCGCGGACTGCCGTGGCATCTGTTGCTCACCTTCCTGATGATCGCCCTCACGATCCTGATGGTGAGCAACGTGCATTACGCCACGCTCCCTCGCGCCGGCTTCCGCACCGTGCGCGGACTATTGGGACTCGCGCTGATTGTTGTTATCCTGGTATTCGGCATCTGGAAGCACGATGTCTTCCTGTTCCCGCTCGGCATCGCCTACATGAGCTACGGTGTGGTGCGAGCGGTCTTACTGGGCTTCTTCAGGGCACCAGCCGAGGACGAGGAGGCAGAGATCGCTGGACCGATCGTGATCGATGAGACCGACCAGGCCTACGGCGGACCCCGCCGGCCCGGCATCTCTCCCCGCAGCGGGGAGGGCGGGACCGGAGCCGCATGAGCGCCTACACGGTGGAGATTCGCGTGATGCCTCGGGCGTCATTGCTCGACCCCCAGGGGCAGGCCGTCCAGCACGCCCTTCAGTCGCTCGGCTTCGGCGATGTCGCGAGCGTCCGAGCCGGAAAGCATTTGGTCCTGCAGGTCCAGGCCGCGACCCGTGAAGAAGCGGCCGCGAAGGCGCGCACGATGTGCGACCGCCTGCTCGCCAATCCGGTAACCGAGGACTACGAATGCAGCGTGTCGCCGTAGTCGTTTTCCCCGGCTCGAACTGCGATGCGGATACGCTCGATGCCGCCCGCGCGGCTGGATCGGATGCCTACTTCGTGTGGCACCGCGATACCGACCTCCAGCAAGCGGACGCGGTCATCCTGCCTGGCGGCTTCAGTTACGGCGATTACCTCCGCTCGGGCGCGATCGCGCGCTTCTCGCCAGTGCTACGCGCCGTGACCGCGCATGCGCGCGCCGGGGGCGCCGTCCTCGGCATTTGCAATGGATTCCAGATCCTGTGCGAGGCAGGCTTGTTGCCCGGTGCCCTGATGCGCAACGCGCGCCTCAAATTCCTGTCGCGTCCCGTGCGCGTGCGCGTAGAAGCCACGGATACGCCGTGCACCAGCAGCTACGAGCGCGGCGAAGCGTTGACGCTGCCGATCGCGCACGGCGATGGCCGTTACGTGGCCGATGCGGAGACCGCCGCGGAGCTCGAGGCCAACGCGCAGGTCGTCTTGCGGTACGTGAGCGAGAATCCCAACGGTTCGATGCACGATATCGCCGGCGTGTGCAATGCCGGCCGCAACGTCGTAGGCATTATGCCGCACCCGGAGCGCCGCAATGCGCAGGTTTTAGGCGGTCACGATGGCGCCCGCGTCTTCCTCTCTCTGGAGGCTCGCAATGCGACGCAGCACGCTGGCGATATGCGCGCTGTTGATGGTCGCCACCTCAGGGTGTGACCAGGTTGACGCCGCGAAAGCCAAACTGAAGCTGGCATGGGACAAGCTGCGGGGCCGCTCCACAGCGACCCAAGCGCCGCCTCCGCCGGTTCGCCCCGCGGCCGATACCGCCGCGGAACGCCAGGCTACCGAACAGCAACAACAGGCGCAGCGCCCGCGTCCACCCGCGGCTCCGCAGGCCACGGCGCTCATGCGGGACGTTCCCTATTTCTCGGACGATACCGGGACCGTCGCGCCGGGCATGAGCGAGCGTGAGGTCTATGAGATCTGGGCGGCGCCCGCCGCGGTTCGCCGTGTCGGCGTATACACCTATCTGTTTTTCCAGAACGGCTGCGAGTATACCTGCGGCACGATGGACGTCGTCACGCTGCAAAACGGCCGCGTCGTAGATGCGATCGTGCGTTGGGACGGCCATCGCTATTCCGGCGAATCCTCCTCGCCGCCCGGACGGGTTCCGGTCGCCAATACAGGCGGCGATACGCTGCAGATGGCGCCTCCTCCCGAACCCCCACCATCGCCGGCGAGTCCATGAGTCCCGAGAAGCCGAGCAAGAGCGAGGACGAGTACTTCGCGCGCCGTGATGCGGAGCTGCTGCGCCAGCAGCGCGCCGCGCTGCAGAAAACCGCCGCGGAGGCGGAGCGAAAAACCCACTACATGAAGTGCCCCAAGTGCGGCTACGATCTGATTACGGGCGACTGGGACGGCATCCAGATCGATCAGTGCACTCATTGTCACGGCATCTGGTTCGACGCCGGTGAGGCCGAAGCGCTCCTCAAAACCTCCGCGCCGAACGTGCTGGGACGCGTGTTTCGCGCCGTGGTCAAGGGCGTCACACGGAAGTGACCGACCCCAAGATCACCCCGGAGCTGGTGCAGGAGCACAACCTCACACCCGAAGAGTACGCGCGCATCGAAGCGATGCTCGGCCGGGCGCCGACATTCCCCGAGCTGGGCATTTTCTCCGCGTTGTGGAGCGAGCACTGCTCCTACAAACATTCGCGGCCCATCCTCAAGCTGTTTCCTACCACAGGTCCGCAGGTCGTGCAGGGCCCGGGGGAAAACGCGGGAGTCTTGCGTCTTCCCGACGGATGGGCAGTCGCCTTCAAGATTGAGTCCCACAACCACCCCTCGGCGGTGGAACCCTACCAGGGTGCTGCTACCGGCGCGGGTGGCATTCTCCGCGACGTCTTCACGATGGGGGCCCGCCCCGTCGCCCTGCTCAACAGCCTGCGCTTCGGGCCGCTCGACGCAGCACGCAGTCGCTACCTGTTTGCGGGCGTGGTGCGCGGGATCGGCGACTACGGCAACTGCGTCGGCGTGCCGACGCTGGCAGGCGAGGTCGATTTCGCGCCTGGCTACTCCGGCAATCCGTTGGTCAATGCGATGTGCGTGGGCGTGCTCAAAGAGAAAGACCTCATCACGGCCGCCGCGCACGGCGTCGGGAACGTGCTCCTCGCGGTCGGCTCGCGCACGGGTCGCGACGGGATTCACGGGGCCTCGTTCGCCTCGGAAGAGCTGACCCACGAGAGCGAGCAGCGGCGCCCGCAGGTGCAGGTCGGCGATCCGTTCACCGAGAAGCTCTTGCTCGAAGCGAGCCTCGAGCTCATCGCGTCCGGGCACATCGTGGCGATTCAGGACATGGGAGCGGCGGGACTCACCTCCTCATCCGCTGAGATGGCGGCGCGTGGCGGCGTCGGGGTCGAGATCGATCTCTCCAAGGTCCCCACGCGCGAGCCGGGGATGACGCCGTACGAGATCCTGCTCTCGGAGTCGCAGGAACGCATGCTCGTGGTCGCGAAGACCGATCACGTAAAGGAAGTCCAGGCGATCGCCGCCAAGTGGGAGCTCGACGCGACGCCCATCGGCTGCGTGACCGACGACGGGGTGTATCGCTGCACGTGGCACGGCAAAGTCGTCGTCGAGATCCCCGGGCGGCAGCTCGTGGAAGACTGCCCAGTCTATTATCCGGAAGCCAAGGAGGATCCCCGGATTGTAGCCCTGCGCTCCGGATCTCCGACGCACGACGCACGACGCACGTCTCCCGCAGACGCGTTACTGCAGCTCCTCGATGCTCCGTCGGTCGGAAGTAAGAAGTGGGTCTTCGAACAATACGACTCGACGGTCCAGGCAAGCACCGTGATCGCGCCAGGCGGTGACGCCGGCGTGGTCCGTGTGCGCCACGAAGAGTTCGGGATCGCGGTCAAGACGGACTGCAACAGCCGCTACGTGCGATTGGATCCGTACGAGGGCGGTAAAGCGACTGTCGCAGAGTCGGCGCGTAACGTCGCGTGCACGGGTGCGCGTCCACTTGGCATCACCGACTGTCTGAACTTTGGCAGTCCGGAGCGCCCGGAGGTGTTCTATCAGTTCCGGGAAGCATGCCGCGGGATTGCCGATGCATGCCGAGCGCTCGACACGCCGGTGACCGGCGGCAATGTCTCCTTCTACAACGAGAGCCCCACTGGCGCCGTCGATCCTACGCCGGTGGTCGGAATGATCGGGCTGCTCGCACGCGCCGACCGCGCCGTTCCCAGTCACGCGCGCTCGCCCGGTGACGTCGTCTTTGTGTTGGGCGAGACCAAGGCCGAGTTGGGCGGCTCCGCGTTTTGGGAGGTCTGTCACGGCTTCGGGGGCGGCCAGCCACCACGCGTGGACCTCGACGCCGAACGCCGCCTCATAGAGCTGCTGGTGACCGGGGCCGAGTGTGGTCTGTTCCGGTCGGCACACGACTGCTCGCACGGCGGACTCGGTGTGGCCCTGGCAGAAGTCGCCATGGGCGGACCCTACCAGGACCATGGATTTGGCTTGGACATCGATTTGACCACGCACCACGCACAACTCACCACGCACGAGCTGTTGTTCAGCGAATCTCACGGCCGAGCCGTCATCACCTGCTCGGCCGAGCGCGCGGCGGCGGTTCAGGCGTTAGCCGGGGAGCTCGGCGTTCCGGCTACTCGTGTGGGTACGGTGGGCGTTGCCGACGGCGCCGTCCGCATCACGCTGCGAGACGAAATGGTGGAGGAACCGGTTAGGCGGCTCAGGGACGTATATTTCACCGCCATTCCTCGACGCATGGGAGACTGATCGGCAGATGTGCGGCATCATCGGCGTAGCGGGCGTCCCGGACGCGGCGCGCGTCACCTACCTCGGGCTCTACAGCCTGCAGCATCGCGGCCAGGAATCCGCTGGCGCGGTGGCGGTGGATGGCGCGGGTGTGGCTCGCTCGCATCGGGGCATGGGATTGGTGTCCGACGTCTTCAGTGAGTCCGTCCTCACCTCCCTGCCCGGCGATGTCGCGATCGGGCATACCCGCTATTCGACTGCCGGGTCGTCCGTCCTGGCCAACGCGCAGCCGATTCTCGCCGGCTACCATGAAGGCCCGCTCGCGCTCGCGCACAACGGCAACCTGACCAACGCCGACGCGCTGCGGTCCGACCTGGTGGCGAAGGGATCGATCTTCCAGACGTCCTCGGACAGTGAAGTCCTGATTCACCTCATCGCCCGCTCGGAAGCGCGCGAGCCCGAAGACCAGCTGCTCGATGCGCTCGAGCGCGTCGAGGGCGCGTACTCGCTCGTCGTGACCGTCGGCCGGACCCTCTACGCAATCGTGGATCCGCGCGGCTTCCGCCCGCTGTGGCTCGGCAAACTCGGTGGCGGGTACGTGGTCGTATCGGAGACTTGCGCGCTCGATCTCATCGGCGCCACGCCGGTGCGTGAGCTCGAGCCCGGCGAGTTCCTGCGCATTCAAGGCTCGCCGCCGGAGATTGACCGGTTGCCGTCCTTGCCGGCGAAGCCGCATCAGCGCTGCGTCTTCGAGCTCGTCTACTTCTCGCGGCCCGACAGCACGATCTTCGGACGGTCGGTCGATCGGGTGCGGCGCGCATTAGGACGAGAGCTCGCGCGTGAGCACCCGGCGCCGGACACCGACTGTGTCTTCTCCGTTCCCGACTCGTCTAACGCGATGGCCCTCGGGTTCGCGGAACACTCGGGGTTGAAGCTCGAACACGCGTTGATCCGCAACCACTACGTCGGCCGCACGTTCATCAATCCGACTCAGGCCGCCCGCAACGCCAAAGTCAAAATCAAGTTCAATCCGGTGCGCGAGGTGCTGGCCGGCAAAAAAGTTGTCGTCGTGGACGACTCGCTCGTGCGTGGCACCACCAGCCGGGAGCTCGTCCAAATGATCCGGCAGGCCGGCGCGGCCGAGGTCCATTTCCGCGTGGCATCGGCGCCGATCACCGGCCCCTGCTACTACGGTATCGATACGCCGACCAAGTCCGAGCTGATCGCGTCGAGCCATTCGCTCGAGGAAATCCGCCAGCATCTGGGGGTGGACACGCTCGGCTATCTGTCGCTCGACGGGATGCTGCGCGCGATGGGGGGTGACCAGACGGAATTCTGTCATGCATGTTTCTCGGGAGATTATCCGACGGCAATTCCGGACGACGCCTCACGGGCACGACGTGTGGTGCCCCTACAGACGGCGGTGCCGGTCTAACACCTGACACCAGGCACCTGACACCTGCGGTTCCATGCCTTCCGTTGAACGGTTCGTCTACTTCTTCGGCAACGGCCGTGCCGACGGCTCCGCCGCCATGCGCGACATCCTCGGAGGCAAGGGCGCCGGCCTCGCCGAAATGGCCAACCTGGGTCTCCCTGTTCCACCCGGCTTCACGATCTCCGCCAAGCTGTGCATCACCTATCTCGAGCAAGGCACGTTTCCGCCCGCGCTGCGCGCTGAGGTGGATCGCCACCTGAAGCATCTGGAGCGAGTCACCAAAAAGGGGTTCGGCGATTCGAAGAATCCGCTGCTCGTGTCGGTGCGCTCGGGGGCCGCCGTCTCGATGCCCGGCATGATGGAGACGATTCTGAACCTGGGCCTCAACGAACTGACCGTCGCAGGCCTGATCGCCGGCTCGAAGAATCCGCGGTTCGCCTACGACTCCTATCGCCGCTTCGTTCAGATGTACGGCGACGTCGTGTTCGACCTCGGCAAGGAGCCGTTCGAAGAGGTGCTCGACAGAGCCAAGGCCCGCCGCAAGGTCAAACGCGACATCGACCTGCCGGCGGAGGACCTGGAAGCGATGGTGCAGGAGTTCAAGGCCATCGTGCAGTCCCGCACGGGCAAGCCGTTCCCGGACGATCCGCAGCAGCAGCTCTGGGGCGCGATCGAAGCCGTCTTCAAGAGCTGGCATACGCGCCGGGCGAAGGACTATCGCGCCGTCCACAACATTCCCGACAGTCTGGGGACGGCCGTGAACATCGTCGCGATGGTGTACGGCAACATGGGCGACGATTGCGGCACCGGCGTGGCGTTCACGCGCGACTGTAGCACGGGCGAGCGAGTCCTGAACGGCGACGTGCTCACCAACGCGCAGGGCGAAGACGTCGTCTCGGGTGCGCGTACGCCCGAGCCGATTGCAAGGATGAAGCGCGGCAAGCTCGCGAAGATCTATCGGGAGCTGGACCGCCTGGGGACG
>DASYTD010000086.1:0-6247 GCA_036002655.1 Gemmatimonadales bacterium | reverse complement strand
AGTCAGCGCGGCACGCGGCCAGTCGAACGGCCGGCAATGCGAGCACGCGCTCCAGGAGCGGCGCAGGAATTTCCGACTCGGTGCGCGGGCGCTCGCGGCCGGAGCGCGGGTCGAAATAGAGCTGTACGCTGGCGTTTCCCGAGACCATCGTGGCCACGCGCGCATTGCGCCGCCAGACGTGGACCGGATGACGCAGCGTGCGTACACCGTCGCGCTCGAGCAGCACCGCCACGTCGGAATGATCCCGCATGACCGTCATCCCGTGATCGGAAACGACGAAGAACGCCGGCAGCTCGCGTCCCGTCTTGCGAACGCGCGCTACGAACGCGCCGAGGGCACGATCTACGAGCCGGTAGCTCTCGAGGACGGCGGGATGCAGCGGATCCTTGAGATGTGAGATCCCGTCTACGCCGGGGAATACGACAAAGAGGAAACGCCACGGCTCGTCGGCGGCGTCGAGCCACACGCGTGCGACCGCGCGATCGAGCGCTGGATAGGTGCCGATGTAGTGTGCCGCCGAGCCCAAGACGACGCGCCGCAGCGGAATGCGATTACGGCCTGCTCCGAGCCCGCGGGTGAGCGGCGTACAAATCGCGATGCTTTCGGGGACGAGGTCGAACAGCGACGGCGCGGAGGAGATGTCGGTGTTGAGCCAACCGCCCTGGACGCCGCAATAGCTCCGCGCGGCGCGCCACTGCTCGCGCCACCCCCCAGCGGCGCGCGCGCGATCGAGCCAACGGATACCGGGGATCCCCACGCTGCCGGGATAGCGGCCGAAGAGGAACGGGATGTAAGCGACGCCGGTCGTCGACGGAAAGACGGTCGTGCCGACCTCGAAGCCTCCGGGCTCGATCACCCATCGCGTGAGGTTGGGAAGATCGCCGCGCTCCACCAGCCCCCGCAGCACGTCGACGCGGGCGCCGTCGATGAGCACGAGTACCGCCCGACGCGATCCGTAGTCCATTAGCGGGTTTCCGCCGCGGGCTGACGCTCCCAACACAGTCCCAATGGTTTGCAGAAGACGATCGTCGCGATGATCGCCGCGGCGAGCAGAATCACGACGACGGCGGGCCAGACAGTATCTTGCGGCCTCGGCACCCAGAGTGCGCGCTGGAACGCAGCCGCGTTGGGCCAGCGGCGTTCGGGCGCGGTGCTCAACGCCCGGCGCAACACGCGGCGCAGGCGCGGCGGAAGTCCAGACCAGTCAGCCGACTCCGGATCGGTTCCGGCGGACCAGGAACGGCCGCTGACCGACTCGTACAACACCGTCGCGACGGCATACAGATCCGCCGCCAGCGCGTCCGACTGCGGCACATCCGCGGGGATCAGCACGGGCCGCCCTTCCTCCAGGACGATGCTATGCGGCGTGATGGCGCCGTGCGGTTGGCCACGCGCGTGCGCGGCCTCGATCGCCGACAGGAGCGAACGGCAGATCTGGGTGGCTTCACGGACCGACAGTGGGCCCGACCGAAGACGGGTGGCGAGCGTTTCGCGGGTGACATTCATCCGTGGCCGAATCTAACAAGATGAAAGCGGCCCCGGCGTCTGCCGGGGCCGGAGCCGCTCACGGTTCGATCCATCAGGACCACTACTCGACCTTGATCGTCATCTTCATGCCGAGGGCCTGGTGGGGTGTGCAGAAGCCCTTGTAAGTCCCCGTCGGCGCGTTGGCGAACGACACGTCGTACGTCTCGTTCGGCGAGGTGAGGAACGCTCCCGACAGGTTGTCCACGGTGTTCTTCATGCCCGCGTTGAGGGCCGCGGCGCCGCCCGCCGGAATGGAATCTTGCCAGAACGCGATGTTATGCGGCCCGCCTGACACATTGATGAAGCGTACGGTCGTCCCCGGCTTGATCGTGAGCGTGTTCGGCTCATACGCCGCGAGGGTGCTGCCGTTGCCGGTCATCTTGACCTCGACGACGGGGCCGGCCGGCGCAGCCATCCCCTCGCTCGCGGGCGGCGCGGGGGGAGCGCTCTGGGTCTGGTTCTGGTCGCCCTTCTTTCCACAGGCGAGCGCGCCGATGGCGACGACGGTCGTGAGCAAAGGGAAGCGCATTGCTGGAGTCCTCCGAAACGTGGGAGCTGAGGGGGTGTCGCTTGTGAACTGTTTCACAATAGCGGTCAATATAGAAGGGGTCCCTCAAAACGGGAGTCCTCCAAAGTCATTGCATTTCGGGACCTTTTTTCAATATTGGGGCGCCTTTTTTCCGACCCCCCATCTTTTCGGAGGAGTCACGTGCAGAGAACGTTTGCCCTCTCACCAGCGGTCTCGGTGGTCGCTTCGAAGCCAACTACACGTTGATGGGCGAGAACACCAACGTCGGGTTCCCGCCGATTCACACGTTCGCGCTCCAGTTCGGCGTCACGTTGCCGATGCGGTAGACTGCGATTGCGTATCCTTTACGGTCCTGCGGCCTCCGGCAACGGGGGCCGTTGCATTTTTGTCCGGGCCCCACGACACTAACAGCCATGCCGCACACGCCGCCTCCGCAAATTCCGCCGCAGGAGCTCGCCGAGCGGCTCGACCGCGGGGAATCCCTTCAGGTGCTCGACGTGCGTGCCCCGGAGAAAGTCGAACGTGGCCACATCGCGATCGGATCCGAGCTGGACTTTCACGCGGTCCCGAACTCCAAGATCCTCGCCCTGCCCGACGTGAAGGAGCTGCACCTCGACGCGACGCGCCCCGTCGCCGTTGTCTGCGGGCACGGCAACTCGAGCAAGAAGGCCACCGCTTTCCTGCGCGAGCGCGGCTACGAAGCGTACTCGGTCATCGGCGGCATGGCCGCGTGGGAAACGGTATACGTCGCGCGGGACTTGTCGCCGACGCCTTCGCTGTCGCACGTGGTTCAGCTCGACCGCGTCGGTAAGCGCGCGCTCAGCTACGTCCTCGTCAGTGACGGCGACGCGGTGATCGTCGATCCGGGGAGACATGTGGAGCGCTACGACTCCCTGTTGGCCGAGCTGCAGGCGACGCCTGCGGCGGTCGTGGACACGCACATTCACGCGGACTATTTGAGCGGCGCGCGCGCCGCTGCAGCCCGCTGGCACGTTCCCTACTTCCTTCATCCGGACGACGCCGTCTCGCCCTACGACGGCAGGCCGGGGAAACTCTCGTCTCAGCCGCTCAGCGACGGCGACACGATCGTGTTCGGACGCGCGACGTTACGCGCCGCGCACGTGCCTGGGCACACCCTCGGCAGCATCGCCTTGATCGCCGATGACGGACTCGCGCTCACCGGTGACTTCCTGTTCGTGCAGTCGGTTGGCCGGCCCGATCTGGCCGGCCGTTCCGAAGCGTGGGCCAAGCTGCTCTGGCACAGCCTGGAGCGCGTACGGCAGACGTGGCCCGGAGACCTGCTGGTGCTGCCCGCCCACCACGCCAGCGAGGTCGAACGCCGCGCCGATCGGGCCGTCGCGGCGCGCTTCGATGTGATCGCCGCCACGAACGTCGCCGCCGCGATGCAGGACGAGCGAATCTTCCTGAAGTGGATCGCTGATCACACCACGACCTTCCCGGATGCCTACCGCACCATTAAGGAAGCAAATCTCGGTTTGGTGGACGTCTCGCAAGCCGATGCAGAGGTGCTCGAATCCGGCCCCAATCAGTGCGCCGTGATGTAGGCCACACATAGGGCTGTGCAAGGTTCGGAGGGATGCCCGTCTCTCATGGCATCTTCCACCGGAGCAGGTCATGCAGACGCAGCGCCGCGTGCTCGGAGTTGCCGCCCTCCTTGTCGGCACGCTGTCCTCTTCGCTCTTGGCCCAGGGCTGGGTCGATCCCATTCGGCCTGTGCCTCAGAATCCCACTGGGCGGATCGAGCGTCTCCGCAGCGCCGTGCAGGTCAGCGTCACTGGGCGCGTGGCCCGCGTCACGGTGGAAGAGTGGTTCCGCAACAACGGCCCCGTGATGGACGAGGGGATGTACCACTTCCCGCTCCCCGGCGAGGCCGTGTTTTCGAGCTACTCGCTCTGGCAGGGAGACCAGGAGCTGCGCGGCGAGGCGCTGGACGCAACGCAGGCGCGCTCCATCTACGAAGCCATCGTGCGCCAGAAGCGCGATCCAGCGTTGATCGAGCTGGCCGGCCAAGGATTGATTCGCGCCCGCGTATTCCCCATCGGTCCCGGCGAGACGCGAAAGATCACCCTCAAGTACACGCAGCTGCTCGACCGTGCCGGCGACGCCTGGCGTTTCCGCTACCTGGGCGATCGCAACCGCCAGAGTGCACCACGCAGCTTCCGGTTGGAAGTGGACAGTGCCGGCCGATTCGGTGACCCCTACTCGCCCACGCATCAGGTGCGCGTCGCGCGAGAAGGCAATCGCCTCGAGGTTACGCTGGCCGATGCCGCAGCCGGCGGGGACTTCGAGCTGCTGCTTCCCCTCGCCCGCGGCCTCATCGGCCTGTCGCTGGTACCGCACCATCCCATCGGCGAAGACGGCTACTTCCTGCTGCTGCTCGCGCCCGGCGCGGCCGCCGACGCCGCTGCATTACGCCGTGACGTCGTCGCGGTCATCGACATCTCAGGCTCGATGTCGGGCGAGAAAATTCAGCAGGCCAAGACCGCGTTGATTCAGCTGCTCGGCACGCTGCGTGAGGGTGACCGGTTCCGGCTGGTCGCGTTCTCGGGCGGTGTGCGACGCTATGCGCAGGGATGGACCGCCGCGACGACGGAAGGGCGGCGGGACGCGGCGACGTGGATCCGCAGCCTCGACGCCGAAGGCGGGACGAATATCGCCGGCGCGCTCAGCGAAGCGTTTGCCGAACCACCCGCCGAGCAGGCGCTCGGTGTCGTGGTGTTCCTGACCGACGGCCAGGCGAGCACGGGCGAGACCGATCCCGAGCGGATCGCCGAACGGGCCGAGCAGGGTCGCGGCCGGTTTCGCGTGTTCTCATTCGGCATCGGCGACGACGTGAATACCTATCTCCTCGACCGGCTCACCGAGCGGGCGCGGGGTACGACGGAATACGTGCGGCCTGGTGAGAACATCGAGCGAGCGGTCGGTTCATTGGCGGCAAAGGTCGCGAGCCCGGTGTTGACGGACGTCGCGGTTTCCGCGGGAGCGGGCGTCGAGCTCTATGACGTGCAGCCGGGCAGCCTTCCGGACTTGTTCGCGGGGGACGAGATGGTCGTGTTCGGCAGGTATCGGGGAGCAGGGAGCCGGGAGCAGTCCGTGACCGTGCGCGGTCGACGTAACGGTCGTCAAGAAGAGTTCACCACGACGTTCGCTGATCGCGTCAACGATGACGCGCGCTACATCGAACAGTTGTGGGCCGCGCGCAAAGCCGGCGCGCTGTCGCGCGAGATCCGGTTGCGCGGGCAAACGCGCGAGTTGATGGACGCCCTGAAGCAGTTGGCCTTGCGCTATGGGATCCTGACCGAGTACACGTCGTATCTCGTGCAGGAGCCCACGGTCGCGCTCCGCCGTGCCGCCGAGAATCGCCAGCTGCAGGCTCCCGCTGCCGCGCCCGCGGACCAGGCTGGCACCCAGTCTGTCGGCCGCGCGGCACAGGAGCGCTCGATGCGGGATGCGGTTCGCCTCGAAGAGGTTGTCGTCACCGTGGACGGGGCGGTGACAGGTTTCGACGGCGCGCGCGCGCGCGCGGGGATCAACCCGACGCAGCGCATGGGCGGCCGCCTGTTCATCATGCGCGACAGCACGTGGACAGATCTCGGCCACGGGGACTCGCTGCGCGTGGTGCGCATCGCACCCTATAGCGACGCGTACTTCGCGCTCCTGAAGGCGCTTCCCGATCTGCGGGAGGCCGCGACGCTCGAGCCGGCCGTGCTGGTGGCCGGACGGCACGTGAGCATCAAGATTGGAGAAGGGGGTAAGACTCACTGGCTGCCAGGCGAACTGGAGCGGTTAGTGCGCGAATTCCGGGGTTGAGGGGAGCGCGCGGTGCCCGAAGACATCGCGGATGTCTATCGCAATACCTATCCCGCGCTGGTGCGCTTCCTGTACCGCAAGGTATGGGACGCCGAGCGCGCGGAGGATCTCGCGCAGGAAGCATTCGCGCGGGCGCTCGTCCACCGGCCGGAGAATGCGCGCGGCTGGTTATTCGTGGTCGCGGCGAACATGGCGCGTGACGAGGCCCGCAAAGCGGCACGGGAGAGACGGCACCTCACGCTCCTGAAGAGCGAGCCGGACGCGGTAGCCAGCACGGCGGAAGACGAAATCGATGCCGAGACGCAGCGTGAGCGAGTCCGCACGGCACTCGAGCAGCTGACCCCGCGCGATCGTGAAGCG
>DASYTD010000085.1:0-23198 GCA_036002655.1 Gemmatimonadales bacterium | reverse complement strand
GCGATCAAGAGGTCCACGGTGATCTGATCGATCTGCCGGCCGAGACCCGTGATCTGCCGGTCGAGCTCGTTCACGATGCGGTTGGTGCTCTGCTTCTGTTGCTCGAGGTTCGCGATTTCGTCGGACAGTGAGTGCGCCTGGGTCCGGAGGCGGGCCAGCTCCTGCTCGACCTCGGAGCGCTCGCGCCTGATTCCCTCCAAGCGGCGCTGGTTGTCTTGCATTTGTTGCTGATAAGTGGGACGGGCCTGGGCGTGCAAGACGGGACACGAGAAACGGGAAACGGGAAACGTAAGAGCGACCAGCACACCGATCGCGCACCACGTTTCCCGTGTCCCGTATCCCGTTTCCCGAGATTTCATACCCGTTTTAGATGACGTCCCACGCTGGTGGCACTTCCGAACAGTCCGATGAGCGCCCCGAATGCGACGATCGCCGCCGCTTGCTCGTTCGTGAAGAATGATGCTTGGAGGAGATAGCGATTGATGAGCAGGTAGGCGGCGAATGAAAGTCCGATCGCCACCGCGCCGCCGAGCAAACCCTTAATCGCGCCCTGGAGGAGGAACGGCCGGCGGACGAACCCATCCGTAGCGCCCACGAGCCGCATGATCGCGATTTCCCGGCTGCGCTGCAGCACCGCCATGCGGATCGTGGTGCCGATGATGATGATCGCCACGACCGCGAACGCGGCGCCCACGACGATGCCCACGGCTGCCGCGAGACCGCGCAGCCGGTCGAGCTTCTCGACCCAGTCCCGCCCGAACCGGACGTCGTCCACAAACCCGAATCCGCGCAGCCGTTCCGCGACGACGCTCACATGATCGGCATCGCGAAAGCCCGGCTTCAGCTTCACCTCGATGGACGCGGGCAGCGGATTGCGCTCCAGCTCCTGCATCACGTCGCGCAGCTCGACCAGCTCGGCGCGGGCACGGGCCAGCGCATCGTCCTCCGAGACGTACGTCGCGGACTGGACTTCGGGGAACGCCTCGATGTCTTTGAGGGCCTGCGCGGTGGCCTCGATGGGCGCGCCGGGGAGCAAGTAGGCCACGACCTCCACGCGCTCCTCGACGCTGCGCAACGCATCCTGGAGGTTCACCACGACGAGTCCGAACAGCCCCAGCACGAACAGGGAGAAGGCGATCGTGGTCACCGACAGCGCCGAAAGCAGCGGGGCGCGCTTGAAGGTGAGCAGCGCTTCGCGGATTACGAGATTCATGGCGCCGCCGCCTGATCGCGGGACTCATCCACGGCGGAGTCGTATACCAGCGCCCCCTCCTGCAGCTCGATCACTCGATACGGTGCCTGGCGCACGAGATCGAGGTCGTGGGTCGCCATCACCACGGCAGTGCCGCTGGCGTTGATGTCGCGCAGCAGCTGGAAGACGCCCCGTGTCGCCCGCTCGTCGAGGTTGCCGGTGGGCTCGTCGGCGAGGAGCACCGTGGGCTCGTTGACCAGCGCCCGCGCGATGGCGACGCGCTGCTGCTCGCCGCCCGACAGCTCGCGGGGATATGCCTGCGCCTTCGCGGCCAGGCCCACTTGCGTCAGCACGCGCATCACGCGCGCGGGGATCGTGGAGGAGCGCGCGCTCGTGACTTCGAGCGCGAATGCCACATTCTCCTCGGCGGTGCGGTCTTCGAGCAGCCGGAAATCCTGAAAGACGATGCCGAGCTTGCGGCGGAGCAGCGGTACTTCCCGCGGGCGCATCTCGTTCACGTTGTATCCGGAAACCCGCACGTCCCCTGAGGTGGGGCGCTCCTCGGCGTAGATGAGCTTCATGACGGTCGACTTGCCGGCGCCGGAATGGCCGGTGAGAAAGGCGAACTCACCCTTGGCGACGTGAAAGGACACGTCTTTGAGCGCGAGGCCCCCTTTCGGGAAGGCCTTGAAGACGTTGCTGAACTTGATCACTTAGTGCCGCGCCAAGGCCTGGGCGAAGTCCGCGATGAGATCATCGGGATCCTCCAGTCCCAGGGAAAATCTCAGGAATCCGTCCGGAATGCCAGCCTGCGCACGCTGTTCCGCCGTGAGACTCGCATGTGACGTGAGGCGCGGCTCCGACACGAGGGTCTCTACGCCACCCAGGCTGGGGGCGTGCGCCGCGAGGGTCAGGGCTTTGAGGAAGCGCTCGGCGGCCCGCACGCCACCCTTCAGCTCGATCCCCAGCATGCCGCCGAAGCCGCCCAGAATCCGCTTCGCCAGCTCGTGATCGGGATGCGAGGGCAGGCCGGGGTAGTGCACCTTGGTGATGGCGTCCTGCTTCGCGCACCACTCCGCGACCGCGAGACCGATCTCGTTTTGCCGCTGCACGCGTACAGTCAGCGTACGCATGCCGCGATCGATCAGCCACGCGGCGAACGGATCGATCGCCTGTCCCCACACCTGCATCAGCCGGCGCACCTCCTCGACGACTTGATCGGTTCCTGCCACGGCGCCGGCGATCACATCGGTGTGCCCGTTCAGGTACTTCGTGGCCGAGTGGATGACGAGGTCGGCGCCGTGCTCGAGCGGGCGGAAATTCACGGGGGAAGCGAAGGTCGAGTCGACGATGAGCGCGAGTCCTTCGGCCTTGCAGAGCGTGGCGACGGGCTCGAGATCGATCACGCGCATCAGCGGATTGGTCGGCGTCTCGAGGAAAACGCCGCGCGTGGTCTTGCGCATCGCCCGCTTCCACGTGCGCTGCTGTGTCGGATTCACGAACGAGACGTCAATGCCCAGCTTGCCGAACTCTTCGCGGAACAGCCGGTGCACGCCGCCATAAATCCATTCACTCGCCAGCAGGTGATCCCCGGGACGTAAGACGGCGAGATGGGCGAGCGCACAGGCGCCCATGCCGCTCGCCAGGAAGAGCGCCGCATCCGCACCCTCGAGCAGCGCCAGCTTCTTGCCGATGTCGACCTGATTGGGGTTGTTGCCGTAGCGAGTGTAAAGGACTTCGGCGGTCGAGCCGACCGGATTGGTGAACGTGGCGCTTTGGTAGAGCGGGGGGGCGACAGCCGTCCAATCGGGGCGCGCCTTGGGATCGCCGTGAATGGCGCGCGTGGACAGTCCCAGACGGCGGCGTTTCACGCCGCGGTAAGTCTGATGGAGCCTCCGGGATTGCGTGCGGCCAGCCGCCGCTCGACCAGCTCGTCGAGCAGCGCCGGAGCCGGCTCACTGGCGCCGAGCCCCTCGAGTACGCCGTCGGGGCGCTCACACAGAACAGCGAGACCGGCGCCCGCCAGTACGGGCTCGATGGCCTCGCGATGGGAGTCCGTCAGGCCGCGCAGCAGCAGCACCTTCACCTTGTCGCGGACCAGCTTCGCCACGATCTCGTCGGCACAGGAATAGTCCAGGCAGCCCACGCCGGTGAAATCCATCACCGCGATGGTGCCGGGAGGAAGGGCCCGCTCGATGTTTTCGCGAACGGCGCGGCCGGTGGGGCGCGTGACGAGGTCGGTATAGAAACCGGAGACCGACTGCTGCAGGACTGCCTGCACCATGATATGAGGAATCACTGCTTCGACGACCCTCCTCCCACTCCCGATTCTTGCTCCGGGATGATGAGCAGCACCTGCGAGCCCGGAAACGCGGGCAATCCGTCCTGCAGCGGCACGTCGTCGTCCCAGCGGGGCACGATCGCGATGCGCGCGGTGCCGCTGCGGATCGCGACCTTGCCTTCCCAGCGGGCGAGATAGCGCCGGATCCCGGCCAATCCCTGCCCGCGCCCAGGATCGCGGAAGCGGCTCACACCCTGAATCAGCGCCGCTTCCAGCGCCGCGGCATCGCCCCAGCGCTCCCCGAACCGCTTGGCCTGCGTGGGCTCCAGCGAATGCCGGAATCCGACACCGGCGTCGGCGACCGCGATGACCACCACGCGGCGCGCCAGTTTGCGCCGCCAATTGTACGCCTGCACCGCAACCCACCCGCCGGTGCCCGCGTGCTCCACAATATTCTGACAAGACTCCGAAAGCGCCATAGCGAATCCCATCGTCGCCTTCGGATCGAGTCCCAATTCCGAGCTGAGGATCGCGGATGCGCGCTGCTGGATCGTGCTCACGACGGCGTGCACGTCCTCGGCGGCGCGCACCGGCGTCACGGGAAGCAACACTTCGCTCTCCGTAGCGGGCTTGGTCTTCGGCACCTTGCCATGCACCTCGAACAGGTCAGCCGCTTCACGGAAGAATCCCGCCCGCGTCCAGTAGCTCACGACGTCGGGATTGGCGGGCGCGGTGAGCAAGGGGCGGTCGCCCTTGCGGGCCGCCGCCTCACCGGCGGCGAGCAAGCCGACGAGACCATACGGCGACGCCCACTCCGCCGCGTGCGCGTCGAACAGCAGGCGCTCGCCGTCAGCCGCTTGCGCGTACGCCGCGGCGAACTGATCGAACGAGCGGTCGTCGAATTGCGTCGGCACCTCGATGAGGCGCGTCATGCCAGGGAGAGCTTCCCGATCAGGTGATCGCGCAATCCGGTGGCGCCGCGGTGGCTGAGGTTGCGCGTGCCGTGCTGGGTGCCGGCCCGCAGCGCTTCCTCGACCGTCGCGCCACCCAGCAGCGCAGCGGCCATGGTGCCGCCGAACACGTCGCCGCAGCCGGTGGGATCGATTTCCTGGGCGAACGCGGGTGGGTGCACGGCGGGAGCGGGAATCCGCTCCGTCCGAATCGGATTGCCGGTGAAATACGCCGCGCCTCGCGCCCCGAGTGTGACGCACAACGTCGTACAGCCCTGGCGCAGCGCATCGGCGGCGATCGCGAGCGGATCCGGCCCAAGCTGGCTCATCTCCTGCTCGTTCAGCTGGACCACGTTGAAGCAACCGAACCAGGCGGGCGCCTGCGGCAACACGCGCAGGACGCGCAGGCCGTTCGCTTCCTTGCCCAGGAAGAGGCTGTGCAGGTCCGCGTACATGAAGCGCGGGAAGCCACGGCGCAGCAGCTGCGCGGTCTCGAGATTCATTTCGAAGCCGGAGATGAAGTTGATGTACAGCGCGTCGAGGTCCTGCACGAGTGGCCCGAGCTGGGACCAGGTCCAGGGCGGTACGCCGCCGCTCATCTGCTCGCAGCGCCGCTCCGCGGACTCGTAGCGCAGCGTGACGCGGTTGTTGGGCTCGGGGACTTCCAGAAACCGTGCGGCGTGCGGCGTGCGGCGTAGGCTGCGAAGAAAGTCATTGGCTTTCGCCGCGAGATCGCGGCCCACCTTGATGAGGGGCACGATCTCCCAGTCATCGGGCAGCGTGGCGTCGAGCGCGGCGAGCGCGTACGAGATGCCGCCCCACTCCTGCACGGCGGGCTGGGCGGGGTCGCGACCGTGAATGGTGTCCCACACCATCGACCCGATCACACCGAGTCGCTTCAGACCAACCCCCACTGTTTCTGGATGAAGACGGCGGCCGCGCCATACACACCGGCGGTGCCGGGGAGCGTGCCCGGCACGATGCGGCACGCTTCCCACGCGGGCTTGAAGGCGCGCCGCTTGACCTCGCTGCGGAGCGGATGGAACAGCTTGTCGCCGGCCTGGGTGACGCCGCCGCAGATCACGACGACTTCAGGGTTGAAGATATTGATGAAGCTCGCGACTGCCGCTCCCAGCAGCGACGCGGTCTCGTGCACGACCTCGAGCGCCCATTCGTCGCCGTCGTTCGCGGCTTCGTAGACGATCTGCGCGGTGATCTTGGTGAGATCGCCTTTCACATACTGCGACAATGACGTCTCGACGCCCGACTGGATCCCTTCGACCGCACGCTCGGCGATCGCCGGTCCGGCCGCGTACGCCTCGATGCAGCCGTAGTTGCCGCATTTGCAGCGACGTCCGTTGGCATCGATCGTGACGTGCCCGAATTCCCCCGCGACGTCGGTCACGCCGTGGTAGATCTCACCGTCGATGACGATCCCGCCGCCAATCCCGGTGCCGAGCGTGAGACCGATGACGTGGTTCGCGCCGCGCGCGGCGCCGCGCCACCACTCGCCGAAGATCGCGCAGTTGGCGTCGTTGTCGAGCGTCGCGGGCAGGCCGAGCCGTTCGCTCACGCGATCGCGCAGCGGCATGTTGGTCCAGCCGAGATTCGGCGTCAGCAGGACGACACCGGTCTTCGTGTTCAGCGGGCCGGGCGAGCCGATGCCCACACCTTCCACTTTCTTCCCGGATTCGGCGATGGACGCTTTGGCGAGCTTCACGATGCGCGTGATGACGGCGTCCGCGCCCTGGTCCGCGAGCGTCGGCTCCGACACGACACCCAGGAGCTCGGAACCATCCTCCGCGAGGATCCCGGCAACCAGATTCGTTCCCCCGACGTCAATTCCGACGACGTAGCGCACCCAGCTCCTCGATTGCCGCGATCACGGCCTCAACGGTGAGGTCACGCATGCAGCGGTGATGTCCCAACGGGCACTGCAAGGGGCCATGCGATGAGCACGGCCGGCACTGCAGCTCCAAGCCTAATGCCACGTCTCCGGCGCGAACCGGACCGAATCCAAACTCCGTGATCGTGGGGCCAAACAGAGCCACGATCGGCGTCCCCACGGCGCTCGCCAGGTGTAGCGGTGCGCTGTCGTTCGTCACCAGCAGCGCGGCGCGCTTGATCAACGCGGCCGACTGCCGCAGCGTCAGTTTTCCGCACGCATTGACCGCCCGTCCGCCCGCCCGCCCGACCGCCCCAACGATCTCCTCGCCCAACCCGACATCATCAGGGCCACCGACCACCACCACCGGCAGCTGCGCCGCCAGTCTCGCGGCCAATTCCCCGTAGTAGGGCCAGCGCTTGCTGCCCCAGATTGAGCCGGGAGCCAGCGCGACAAAGTCTCCCTCGACGAGACCCGCCGCCACTCGCGCGTCCTCCGGTGTAGGCCGCAGTTGGGGAGGATAGACCGCCGGAGCCTCATCCGCGAGGGCCAGCAGCCGGTCGGTTTCGTGACCCGTTCGGGGCTTGGGTCGCGCCTCCGTATAGAGGAAGGACCACCCGCCCGAAAACCCGATCCGTGCGGGAATCCGGGCGAGAAATGCCAGCGCCGCCGTGCGCAGCGAGCGATGAGGAAGGTAGGCGCGGCCGTACTTCTCTGTCTTGAGCCGTCGAGCCAGGGTTCGCAGACCTGCCCAGCCGCGATCCGCGCGGCGCTTGTCGTATGGGATTACCTGCCGGACAGCGGGATGTGTCTCGAGCAACGGCGCGGCGACGGGGGTGGTGACGACGTCGACCGGGCCGTGATGAGCCGCAATCGCGGTCAGGAGTGGCGTCGTGAGCACGACGTCGCCAAGGAAGGCGGTCTGGATGACGAGGGTCGATGAACTCAATTACTCAACTTGCAGCACCGCCAGAAATGCCTCCTGCGGGATTTCGACTGTCCCCACCTGTTTCATGCGCTTTTTTCCCTCGCGCTGCTTCTCGAGCAATTTGCGCTTGCGGGTGACGTCGCCGCCATAGCACTTCGCCGTGACGTTCTTGCGGAGCGGCCGGATCGACTCGCGCGCGATCACCTTGGTGCCGATCGCCGCCTGAATCACGACCTCGAACAGCTGGCGTGGGATCAGGTCCTTCAGCTTCTCGGCGATCTTCCGCCCCCACTCGTACGCCTTGTCCCGGTGAATGATAACGCTGAATGCGTCCACGGCTTCGCCGTTGAGCAGCAGGTCGAGCTTCACGAGCTCCCCGGGCCGATAGGCAAGGAATTCATAATCGAGCGACGCGTAGCCGCGCGAGATCGTTTTCAGCTTGTCGTAGAAATCGAGAATGATCTCCGCGAGCGGAAACTCGAAATGGAACTCGACGCGCGTCGGGTCGAGGTACTGCATGCCTTGGTACACACCCCGCCGCTCCTGCCCCAGCTTCATGATTCCGCCGATATAATCGGCCGGCGCAAAGATGCGTGCGTTGACGTACGGCTCCTCGATGCGATCCACCGTCGAGCCGTGGGGCAAGAGACTCGGATTCTCGACCAGCTCCATGGTGCCATCGGTCCGGTAGACGTGGTATTCGACGTTGGGAACCGTGCTGATCAGGTCGAGGTCGAACTCGCGCTCCAGGCGCTCGCGCACGATCTCCATGTGCAAGAGCCCGAGGAAGCCGCAGCGGAATCCGAATCCCAGCGCTACCGAGGTCTCCGGCTCGTAATGCAGCGAGGCATCGTTGAGCTGCAGCTTCGCGAGTGCATCGCGCAGCTCCTCATACTGCTCGGCGTTCGTCGGGTAGAGACCGGCGAACACCATGGATTGGATGTCGCGGTAACCGGGGAGGAGATCCACGTTGCGGTGCTCAGCGTCGAGAACCGTGTCGCCAGGCCGCGTTTCCCGGACGCCGCGCACATTGGCGACGAAATAGCCGACCTCGCCCGCCTCGAGCTGCTCCGCCGGCTTGTGGCCCAGCTGGAGGTAGCCGACTTCATCCACCTCGTAGACGTCGCCCGTGTGCGCGCCAAAGGCGATCTTCATGCCTGGCTGGAGCAGGCCATCCACCACGCGAATGGACGGGATCGCGCCGCGGTAGCGGTCGTAGTAGG
The DNA here is from genome assembly GCA_036002655.1 of Gemmatimonadales bacterium. Classification (GTDB taxonomy): domain Bacteria; phylum Gemmatimonadota; class Gemmatimonadetes; order Gemmatimonadales; family GWC2-71-9; genus 20CM-2-65-7. Next base: position 14,739 of record DASYTD010000085.1, on the reverse strand, counting down.
AGTCGAAGATGAGGGCGCGCAGCGGCGCGTCGCGATTCCCCTTGGGCGCCGGCACCCGCCGCACCACGGCCTCGAGCAATTCCGGCACTCCCCGGCCTTCTTTTGCTGAGATTCGCAAGATCTCGTCCGGCTGCGTGCCGATCAGGTCATGAATTTCTTGGGCGCGCTTGTCGGGCTCGGCACCCGGCAGATCGATCTTGTTGAGGACGGGTATGATCTCCAGCCCGGCGTCCATCGCCAGCAGTAGATTTGAGAGGGTTTGGGCTTGGATCCCCTGCGACGAGTCGACGACCAAAATGGCGCCCTCACAGGCAACCAACGACCGTGACACCTCGTAGGTAAAGTCTACGTGCCCCGGCGTATCAATGAGGTTCAGCTCATATAACTGGCCGTTTTTTGCGTGATAGCTCATCCGCACGGCATTCAGCTTGATCGTGATGCCGCGCTCGCGCTCCAAATCCATCGTGTCGAGGACCTGGTCGCGCATTAGCCGCTTGTCGAGGGTTCCAGTAAGTTCGATGAGTCGATCGGCCAGGGTCGATTTGCCGTGGTCGATATGCGCGACAATGCAGAAATTACGGATATGATCTTGACGCATCGCGCGGAAATATAGCCTCCATGCCTCCGATCACCGGTTGGTTCGATCCTGCACCGAAAGGCGGCTTCCTCCGCCTCGCGGCGCATAGCTATCTGCCCGCGAAAGGGGACCAGCAGGTTCGCCTGCCGGGTCTGCGGCGTGGGGATCTGCTCGTTCTCGAGAACGGACGCGTCACCACCGTCAACGGCCTGCCCGCCGCGCAGCTCGACGGGCGCCCCGAGTTCGCATCCCTTGGAGCCGTCCATCCCAACCGTCCACTGACCCTCGAGACACCACGCGCATCCAGTCCCCGCACGGCCGAAACGCAGCGCGTCGTCGACCTGATCTGCCCCTTCGGGTTCGGACAGCGTGCGCTCGTCGTCTCGCCGCCCAAGGCGGGCAAGACGATGATGCTGCAGGCGATCGCCGAAGCCGTCGCCGAGAATCATCCGCAAGCGTTGCTGCTGATGCTGCTGGTGGATGAGCGGCCGGAGGAAGTCAGCGAAATGGTGGATTGGGGCAGGGGCGAAGTGATCGCGTCGAGCTTCGACCTGCCGCATGAGCGGCACGTTGCCGCCGCCGACATGGTGTTCGACCACGCCCGCCGCCAAGTCGAGCTCGAACGCGACGTCGTCATCGTGCTCGACTCGCTCACGCGCCTGGCGCGCTCGCACAACACGACGGGACGCGGCAGCGGGCGGACGATGTCGGGTGGGCTCGACGCCACCGCGCTTGCCAAACCGAAAGCGTTGTTTGGCGCCGCGCGCGCCGTTCCGACTGGCGGCTCGCTCACCGTGATTGCGACCGCGCTCGTCGAGACTGAGAGCCGCATGGACGACATCATCTTCGAGGAGTTCAAGGGGACGGGCAACGCGGAGCTGCGGCTCACGCGCGATTTGGCCGACCGGCGCATCTATCCGGCGGTGGATATCGCGGCGAGCGGCACCCGCCGGGAGGAGCTGCTCGCGGATGCAAAGACGATGGAAGCAAAACACAAGCTCCGGCGGGCCCTCGTGGACCTCCCGCCGGAGCAGGCGATGCAAACGCTACTGCAGCAGATGAAACGCGCTAAGACGAACGCGGAGTTGCTCGCCGCGATCTAGCTCCGACGCGCGCAACCGTCATGACGTGGCCATTTGCGGCATTCACGTCGACCTTCATGAGCCCCTGCTGGTTGAGTCGCTGAATCTCGAACTCGTACACCAAGCGCGTCCGCATCTTTTCGAGCTGCACGCTCTGCAAGGTGCCGGGCACGCGGCGCAGGGCGATCGCCCGGGCGGAATCCTCGTTGACCTTGGCTTTGGCGACGAGACTGTCGGGAACGTTTCGCCTCACGCCCGCGTCCTGCGCGGACAATCTCGACGCCGGTACGAGCAACCCGGCGCATAAGGCGAGTGTGGCAAGATGACGCATCATAGGTACTCCATGGTAGAGGTGATCGGTACGTCATCTCAGACCACCCCATTGGCGTTATCGTCACTTTAGTTACCGCTGACGATGCGCTTGTAGCTGTCCGGATTCCACTTGGGGCGATCGGCGGCGTTCGCGACTTCCAGCCCTAAGTAGAACACGAGCCGGGCGACCCGGGACTCCTTCTCCGCATCGATCTTGTCCGGTGAATCGCTCGGCCGGTGATAATCGGCGTGGGTGCCGCTGAAAAAGAACAGAATCGGCACGCCTTTGCGCGCGAAGTTGTAGTGATCCGAGCGGAAGTAGAAACTCTCCTGCGGCCAGATGTCGTCGATCGGCTGCATGTTCAGCTCGGGGTGCGCCGCCGCCACGCGGTTCAGCGTCGCCCCCAGGTCCGAATGCTCCTTGCCGATCGCCACGATCGTGTCTTTCCAGTTGCGCCCGATCATGTCGATGTTGAGGTCGGCCACAACGTTGTTCATCGGCACGGGCGAATGATCGGCGAAGTACGCGCTCCCCCAGAGTCCCTTCTCCTCGCCGCTCACGTTCAAGAAGATGACCGACCGCTTGGGCCGGGGGTGGAGAGCGGCAAACGCTTCGGCGAGCTCCACCACGGCCACTGTTCCTGAGCCGTCATCGTCCGCGCCGTTGCAGATCGAGTCCGCTCCCTGCGCGCGGCAGCCGCCCGAGCCACGCGGACCAGCAACCCCGACGTGATCCATGTGGGCGCTGAAAACGACGTACTCACTCTTGAGCATGGGATCACCGCCCTCGAGCATGGCCACGACATTCGGGGCGGAGTTGCGCTGCACCGCGTGAATGCGGGCGTGCACATGCAGCTGGGCGCCGGTCAGCAGTTTCGGCTCGAGGACGGTCGCCGTCTGCGCTGCCGAGAGATCCTGGCCGAGGCCAGCCAACAGGCGCTGCAGTGAAGCCGCGCGGGCGGCGAGCACGACGGGCGGGCCAACAGGCCGGCTCGGATCGCGGAGCTGGGGCCGGGTGCTGCGGTCCACGTTCTGCCACCAGATCGAATCCGGCGCCGTACCGACGAACACAATGCCTATCGGCTTCCAGGCCAGTATGCGTTGTAGCTCACCGCGATTTCGCGGTCGGTTCGCAATCAGCATTTTGCCGGCAAACGAGCCACTATCCCCGGTCAGCGCGGAACCCAGCGGTCCCGAGAGCAGCACCAACTCGCCGGCGTAGTCGCCAGCATCGAACGAATTGTCCACGAAGACGAAATCGGTACCGTACGAGAGCGTGACGTCGGTGCCGGTTCCGTGCACGAAGGCCACTGAGCTCTCCGCGATGACCTGCACGCGGTCGATGGAATAGCGCTGGAGGAACGTCCCGCCGTCGCCCGCCGGCTGCAACCTGAGGCGGCGGTATTCTCGCGCGAGGTACGCCGCCACTTTATCGAGCTCGGGACTGGGCGTGTCGCGGCCTCGCATCGAGTCGTCGGCAATGATCCCGATGCGGCGGCGGATGTCGTCAGCCGAAATCGTCTCGACAGCCCGTTGCACCGGCGTCTGCGTGATTAACGCGCTCGAGAGAAGCAGCAAAGCGACCAAGAGAGCCTCGACTCGAAAAAGGGAAGGAAAGCTAACGCGCCCGACCGCATGAGACTACGATCGGGCGCGTCAGGTTTCAGTGTGAACGCTTACGGTTTGCGACGCTGCACCTCGGGCTCATTCCGCGGTTTCTCCTTCGGCGCCTCGCGCGGCGGATCGCGTCTCGGCTCGGCGCGTGGTTGATTGCGCGGCTCGTTCCGCGGCTCGTTGCGCGGTTCCGCGCGCCGGGGCTCGTTGCGTGGCTCCACGCGCCGCGGTTCGTCACGCCGTCCCTCCGAGCGGGGCGCGACTCGACGGGGCTCATCACGCCGTGGCTCCGCGCGCGGTTCCACTCGACGTGGTTCCGCGTCGCGCAGGCGGGGCTGGACGCGGGGCTGCTCGGAAGGCCGCTCCGCCGGCTTGCTGTCGCCAGGCCGATCGGGACGATCGGGGCGATCCGGACGGCCAGGGTTGTTCGGATTGTCGGGCCGGTCTGGTCTGTCGGGCCGGTCTGGTCTGTCGGGCCGGTCCGGGCGATCGGGACGATCCGGGCGGTCACGGCGTCCGTTCCCACGGTCGTCGTTATTGCCGTTGTTGCCGCCGTTATTGCCACCGTTATTCCCGCCGTTGTTGCCATCATCACCGGGGCGGTCGGGGCGGTCGGGGCGATCGCGACGATCACGCACGTTCGGCGGAGGCACGATACCGAGGCCGCCAAGATCTCGGCCGGTCACACCTCTGCGCGTGTTGTCGTTGACCGGACGCTCGCGCTCGCGCGAGACGAACCCCTCACGGCTCGGCCGATCGTTTCCCCAATCCTTAAAGATGTAGCGAGGCTGGGGACGATAGGGCCGCACGAACACGACCCGGCTGCCGCCGTAGTACCGGTACGGGTAGTACCAGGGATCGTCGTAAATGAACATGCGGAAACGCACGCACGAGTTGAAATACGGATCCCAATAGGGATAGCTGACGTAGGTGTGGCAGTCGTAGCACAGGAAGCGCGGGTAGTCGTAGTGCCGCTCGACGCTGTACGAGACGACGTCGTAATCCCAATCGGCGTAGCCTTCGGGCACGATGCGCTGCGCGAGATCCGTCATCGCGACGTAGGGATCGCCGCGCACGCGGCCATCCGCGATCACGCGGTAGTCCCAGTGATCGCCGCTCTCGATGCCGTCGTAGAGGAACGCATCAGCCGACGCCACCGCGAAGAGGTAGCCGACACCGGGGTAGTCGTCGATCGTGAATGCCTCGCGAGCCAGCTCGCGGCCATCCACCTCGAAGTCCCGCCCGCCGCGCGCGAAGTTGTCTTCCCACGGTTCACGCGGAAACAGCACGCGCACGCGGCCATCGGTATCGACGCGGAAGATCGTGACGTAGGCATCGTGATCGAGGCGGAAATACAGCCGGACCCGCTCACCGCGGGTATAAACGGCGGCATTACCGCGGCTGGTCCACAGCTCGATGCGCGGGCGGTACAAACTCGGATCCCGGACCGTGGGTGTGGACATGAAGGCCAAGCTGAGCAGCGCCAGGTTTGCGAACATAGTGCCTCCTGCGCCGCATTAAGGCAGAGACTGTGCCAGCGGCATAATTCGCCTAAATTATATTCCTATAATGACTTGGCACCGTCGCCATCCGTGCCGGCTGTCCCATACCAAGGACATTCCCTGCCTCCACGCATAGATCTGCTCGACCCCGCTGAAGTCGCCCGCCTGGGGGGCATCGAGATCGTCGCCCAGGGCGTCGTCGAGGGGTTCCTGGCCGGGGTGCATCGGTCGCCATTTCGTGGATTCTCCGTTGAGTTCACCGAGCATCGGGCTTACCAGCCCGGCGACGAGCTGCGCTATCTCGATTGGCGGATCCTGGGCCGCTCCGACCGGTTGTTCGTGAAACAATTCGAGGAAGAAACGAACCTTCGCGCGATGGTGCTCGTCGATGCGAGCCGGTCAATGGCCTGGCGCGGCACGCCGGAACGCCTCACGAAACGGGCATACGCCGACCGGTTGGCCGCGGCGCTCGCGCTGATCTTGCTGCGCCAGCGCGATGCGACCGGGCTCGTCACGTTCGACGAGCAAGTCCGTCAGGTGATTCCTGCGCGCGTGAAGGCCGGGCAGTGGACACGCATCGTGCGCGGCTTGCTCGACACGCCCGACGGCGCGGGAACGGCGGCGCACGCCGCACTCCAGCGGCTGACGGCATTGCTCACTCGACGCGGCTTGGTCGTGCTGCTCTCGGACCTGCTGTTCGACCGCGACCTGGCGCTTATGGCGCTCCGGTATCTACGGCATCGTGGTCACCAAGTCGTCGTGTTCCACCTGATGGATCCCGCGGAGGTCGAGCTCGGCGGACCTCCGGAAGTGCGCTTTCGCGATCCCGAGTCTTCCGTGAGCGTGGTCGTGCGCCCGCGGGAGCTGGCGCGCGCGTACGCCGATACCGTGCGCCGCGAGATCGCGGCCTGGCGCACGGCCTGCCGACGTCATGGCATCGCGTACCATCATGTGCAGACCGACCTGCCATTCGGCATGGCGTTGCGACTTCTGACGTGAGCTTCATTCATCCGCTGGCCCTGTTGGGACTCGCCGCAGCTGCGATCCCGGCGCTGCTGCATCTGCTACAGAGACGGATTCCTCCGGAGCTCGACTTTCCGCCGGTTCGCTACTTGAGCGCCGCGGAGCGCGAGAGTGCGCGCCGCCTGAAGCTGCGGCATCTCTTGCTGCTGATCCTCCGCACCGCGTTGATCGTGGTGATCGTGCTGGCCGCGGCGCGACCATTGGTCCGCGTCCGGGGTGGCGGTGCACACGAGCCGACAGCCGTCGTGATCATTCTCGACAACTCTCCTTCTTCCGGCGCCGTCGTGGATGGGCGCCTCGTGCTCGATCGGTTGCGCGTTGCCGCGCATTCATCGATCGGCCGCACGACGTCGGCCGATCGCATGTGGCTCATGCTGTCGGACGGCGTGCTGCGCGGCGGTCCGCGCGAAGCATTGCTCGCCACCGTTGACAGCACGCGGACCGGATGGCAACGGCTCGATCTCGTACAAGCAGTCCAGCGCGCGGCCCGTCTGGTCGAAGCACAACCGTTGCCGGGGCGCGAAGTCCACGTACTGAGCGATCTCCAGAACACTGCCGTGGCCACCGGCAAAGCCGACGTGCCGAGGGGCGTGCAGGTGCTCGCGCTCTCACCGGGACGTGCGGTGGCGAATCGGGGCATCGCAACGGTCAGAATGACCGAGGGCGCCGCGGTCATCGAGCTGAGTGGATCGGCGGTCAGTGCCGGTGGAGCCGCGCAGCCAGTGCCCGTCACGATCCGCATCGGTGGCGGGCGCCGCGATCGAGGCGAGGTCGCGGCGCGGGGATTGGCGACAACCCCAGCGGGTGGCGGTGGGATGTCCGGGGCAGCGGTCACCGTGTCGCTGCCAGCGCAATCACTGGCACCGGGTTGGTGGGTGGGAGAGGCCGCGCTCGAACCCGACGAGCTGCGCGCCGATGATCGGCGGCCGTTCGCCTGGCGCGTTGCTCCGCCCGCGCGCGTCACGGCGACCGCCGGCGCAGGCCCCTTCGTCGCGGCGGCGCTCGGCGTGTTGCAAGAGGGGCGGCGCATTGTTGAGGGGCGCGACGTCGTGATCAGCGCCGGCGAGGCGCCAGGCGGCGCTCGTGCCATCGTACAACCGCCTTCGGATCCGGCGCTGGTCGGTCAGGCGAATCGCGCACTCGCAGCGCGCGGCGTCCCGTGGCACTGGGGTCCGGCCGGAACGCCCGGTCCGATTGCAGCTCTCGAGCTGGCGGTGCTCAATGGCGTGCAGGTGGTGCGGCGGTACCGCCTCGAGGGGGAGCAGGGAGCAGATGGTGTGTTGGCGACCGTGAATGGAGAGCCGTGGCTTGTGCGCTCAGGCGGCGTCGTCCTGCTCGGCAGCCGGCTCGACACTGCCTGGACCGCACTGCCGGCGGCGCCGGGCTTTGTGCCGTTTGTGGACGCGCTCGTCAATCGGATCGTAGCCGGAGAGGCGGAGGTTGCGTCGGCTGAAGGCGCGCCGCGAGTGGAATTCCGGACGCGCGGGACCGACACGATCGGCGCGACGGTGTACGGTCCGGATCAGCGCGAGTCGGATCTCACGCCCGCGGCCACGTCGCTCGCCATCGCGGCCCTGGGCGGGAAGGACCGCACTGAAGTGCTGGATGCCGAGCATTTCGCTGCCGAGCGATTCTCGGGCACCCGGCGCGCCGATGCGAGCGGCATCCTGCTGGTGCTCGCGCTGCTGCTCGCGGCCGTCGAGCTGGGAGTGGCGACCCGGACTCGCTAATGCCGCTCGACTTTCTCCTCGAGAAGTTTGACGACCTTCCTGCCACCCGTTTTCTCATCGAGCGGTTGCCGCCCGCCGGCAAGCGCGTGGGCGTGGGCGGTCTTCCGGGGTCGAGCCCTGCCGTGCTGGTCGCCGCGCTGGCGCGGCGCCTCCCGCAACGCGTGTTCGCGATCGTCGCACCGACGCCCGCGGATGGCGAACGCTGGCTCGCGGACCTTCAGATGCTGCTCGGCGCCGAAGCCACGGCGCTCTATCCGCAGCGCGAGTCCCTGGGCGCGGAAGAACCGCACTACGAGCTCGCGGGCGAGCGTATCGAGACGCTCGAGGCGCTGCTGCGCGGAGCGGTGCGCGTACTGATCACCACGGCACGCGCCAGTGCGGAGCGGACGGCCGTACCGGCAGCTCTGGAGCAGGCGCGCGTGGTCTTAGAAGTCAGTAAAGAGGAACGAAGGCTCACGGAAACGGCACTGCGGCTGGACGCCATGGGCTACGAGCGCGTGCCCACGGTGACCGAGGTCGCCCAATACAGCGTGCGCGGTGGGATTCTCGACGTCTACGGATTCGGCATGGCGGCGCCCGCGCGGATCGAGTGGTGGGGCGACGAGATCGTTTCGGTGCGGAGCTTCGATCTTGACACGCAGCGCTCTGGCGACGCGCTGAATCGTGTGACGGTTTTGCCCGTGCGCGCGGAATCGGCCAGAGACGCCGGCGTAGGGGCGCAGCTTGCTGCGCCCCTACAGAGCAATCTCCTGGATCTCCTCCCGACCGACACAGTCGTCGTCCTGGATCAGGAGTCCGCGGTGGATCGGGAAGTCGAGCGGGCGTGGACGGACGCCGCACACCATCTCGAAGTCGCTCGTCGCATGGGTGAGGAGCCGCCGCCGCGCGAAGAGTTACTCGTCGAGCCGAACGCCTGGCGTACGAGGCTCGCAGCGCTCGGACGGCTCGCGCTGTCGGATGCGGAGACCGCGCAACGATTTCCGCTCGCTCCACCCGAGCACGTGGACCGGGATCTGAAGCGCCTGCGCCAGATCGTTGCCGAGCCGCCGCCCACGGTCATCCTGTGCGACAACGAAGGACAGCTGGAGCGCTTGGAAGAGCTGCTCGGGACCGATCGGGCCACGCTCGCGGTCGGTGCGCTCGACGGCGGGTTTATCACGCCGACCCTGCGCGTCCTCACCGACCATGAGATTTTCCGGCGCGCTCGCCGGCTGCGGCGCCCACGCCGCTACCGCAGTGCCGTCACGACTGCCGCGTCGCGGCCGCTGACGCCCGGCGGTTACGTCGTGCATCTCGAGCACGGGATCGGGATCTATCGCGGCCTGCAAACGATCGCGGTGGGCGCCGACGGCGTGACGCTCGAGGTCGCCGTCGTGGAATACGAAGGCGGCGACCGCCTCAATGTGCCGCTCTACCGGATCGATCAGCTCGAGCCGTACCGAACGGTCGGCGACGGCGACGCGCCGCCACCGCGCCTCCACCGGCTCGGCGCCACAACCTGGCAGCGGCAGCGCGACAAGACGCGTGCGGCGATTCGCGCGATGGCGGCTGAGCTGCTGGACCTGTACGCGCGGCGTCAGCTTGCGACGGGGTTTGCGTTCCCTCCTGATACGCCGTGGCAGCGCGAGCTCGAGTCCGCCTTCCTTTATGAAGACACCCCCGACCAGCGGCGTGCCTCCGACGAGGTAAAGCGGGACATGGAGCGCGCGCGCCCTATGGACCGGCTGCTGGTGGGCGACGTGGGCTATGGCAAGACCGAAGTGGCGGTGCGGGCAGCCTTCAAGGCGGTGCAGGCGGGCAAGCAGGTGGTGGTGTTGGTGCCGACGACGATTCTTGCCGAGCAGCACGGCCGCACGTTCCGTGAACGGCTCGCCGATTATCCGGTACGCATTGACGTCTTGTCGCGATTCCGCTCCGCGAAGGAGACCACGCCGCTGGTGCAGCGGCTTTCCGGCGGGGAGTTGGACATCGTAATCGGCACCCACCGGCTGCTGTCGGCCGACGTGACGTTCAAGGATCTCGGCCTGCTGATCGTGGATGAAGAGCACCGCTTCGGCGTGCGGCACAAGGAGCGGCTGAAGACGCTGAAGCTGAGCGTGGACGTCCTGACGCTGACCGCGACACCAATTCCGCGGACGCTCCATCTCTCGCTCGCGGGGTTGCGTGACCTCGCGCTGCTCGAGACGGCGCCCAAAGACCGCTCGCCGGTCCTCACATTCGTCGAGCCGTGGGACGACGCGCTGCTGGAGGAGGCCATGGCCCGCGAGCTGGATCGGGGCGGGCAGGTCTATTTCGTCCACAACCGCATCGAGACGATCGACACGATCGCGGCGCGGGTGCAGGCGCTCGCGCCGCGCGCGCGGCTCGCGGTCGCGCACGGGCAGATGCGCGAGCAGGATCTCGAGGCCGTCATGGGCCGGTTCGTCCGGGGTGAGCTCGACGTGCTCGTTTCGACGATGATCGTGGAATCGGGCCTCGACGTGCCCAACGCCAACACGATGATCGTGGATCGCGCCGACCGTTTTGGCCTGGCGCAGCTCTATCAGCTGCGCGGGCGGGTGGGGCGCAGCCACCGGCGCGCGTTCTGTTATCTGCTCGTGCCCGATCAAGTGGACGCGCAGGCAGAGGAACGTTTGCAGGTTCTCGAGCATCATACTGATTTGGGATCGGGCTATCGCATCGCGCTGCGCGACCTCGAGCTGCGCGGCGCCGGCAATCTGCTCGGCGGCGAGCAGTCGGGCCATGTTCAAGCGGTCGGGTTCGACATGTATCTCCGGTGGCTGGAAGAAACCGTGCGCGGCCTGAAACAGGGGGAGCAGGGAGCGGGGAGCAGGGAGCAGTTCGCCCCGCCCGACGTCACCATGGACGCCCCGGCACACCTGCCTGACGAGTTCGTCGCCGACGACGACGCGAAGCTCGATCTGTACCGGCGGCTGGCGCGGGCTGAGCAAGCAGGTGAGATTCAAGCCGTTCGTGACGAGCTGCGCGACCGCTTCGGGCCGTTGCCGGCGGAGGCTGAGCGCCTACTGCTCGTCACCGAGCTGCGTGCACTGGGCGCCCAGACGGGATTGGAGACCGTCCTGATCAAGGGCGACGAAGCGCGGCTTACATTTCGGCGCGACGCGGCGCCGCGGCTCGCGGGCCTCCAGGTGGCGCTCGAAGCCGTGCAGTTCGAAGCGGATGTGCGGCGCGCGGTGCCGCTCTCCCTCAGGCTCCGCCGGCTCGGCGGAGAGTCGATCGGCCCCGGCCTGGTCCGGGCGCTCACGGCCGTTCTGCGGGACCATCACCGTTAACGGAGAAAGAGGAAACGGATGCGACGTGCAAGTCTGGTGTTGCTGGCGCTGACATTGGTCGGGTGCGATGCCTTGCGGGATGCATTCTCGCCGCGGGCGGAAAGCGTCGCCCGCGCCAACAGCCAGACGTTGAGTGTGGAGCGGGTCGCCGGATGGGTGGGCTCGAGTAAGCAGGTCCCGCTCGATCCGCTCGCGCTCTCCCGGCTGTCGCACGTGTGGGTGGACTACGCGCTGTTCGCGCAGGCCCTTGCCGCCGGCAACGATCTGCGCGATTCCGCGACGGCCATGGCGGCGATGTGGCCGGTCGTGTCGCAGATCAAGTGGGAGCGCTTCCACGACCGGCTCACCACGCGCAGCGATCTCAACGTGCAGCAGCTCGATTCGGCGTATGAATCGGGCCAGGTGCGGATGTTCCAGCACATCCTCTTCCAAGTTCCCCCGAACGCCGCCTCCAACGTCGAGGCACAGAAGCGGAGACAGGCGGAGCAGCTCTGGCCGCAGGCCCGCAGCGCCGGAGCGCGCTTCGGGCAGCTGGCGTCGCGCTACTCCGACGACCCCGGGTCGAAAGTGCAGGGCGGCTCGCTCGGACTCTCGACGCGCGGGCAATTCGTGCCCGCGTTCGATTCCGCCGCCTGGCAGCTCGGTCCGGGCGCCGTGAGCCCGGTCGTGAGGAGCCAGTTTGGCTACCACATCATCCGGCGCCCGCCGCTCGCGGAGGTGCGCGATTCGTTCCGCGCCGGCGTCGAAGATCGCATGGCGGTTCGCGGCGACTCGCTCTATCTCGACAGCCTCACGATCAAGCGCGCCATCGAGCCCGTGAGCCGGGCGCCGGCCTACGTGCGCACGGCCGTACAAGACATCGAGGCCGCACGGTCGAGCAATCGGGTGCTCGTGGATTATCGCGGCGGCTCGCTCAGAGTGCGCGATCTGGTGCGCTGGCTCGCGGCCCTGGATCCGCAGATCGCGCAAGCGTTGCCCCAAGCCAGCGACGATCAGATCAAGCAGTTCCTCAAGGCGATCGCACAGCGGGAGCTGCTGCTGGAGCAGGCCGACTCCGCCAAGGTCACCTTGACGGACGAAGATTGGAAGCAGCTGCACGCACAGCACGACTCCGCGATCACGCTGCTGGGCTCAATCCTCAATTTGTCGCCCGAGCTGCTGCGAGATTCGGCTGCCACCCCGGAGGCTCGCACCAACCTCGCGATGGAGCGGGTGAACGATTATCTGGACCGCGTTCTGCATGGTCGCGCGCGCTTCTTCCCGGTGCCGCCGTTCCTCGGCGAGACGCTGCGTGAACACGCGCGGTGGAACGTGGACGAAGCAGGCGTGCGGCGCGCCGTCGAACGCGCCCAAGAGATCCGCACGTCTGCCGACTCCTCCAGCCGGGCTGGCGCACCGCCACGCATGACGCCCGCGCCCGGCCCCGCACCGATCGACACGACGCGCCGTCGGGGGGGGCCACCGCGATGAGGCTGCTGCTCGCGCTGCTTGCCGCATGTGTCGTAACGACGGCCGCGGCGCAACAGCCGATCGATCGCATCGTGGCGATTGTGGGCACGCGGCCGATTCTCGCATCGCAAATCGACGAAGAGATGATCCAAGCGCAGGCGCAGGGTCAGGCAATGCCGGCCGATTCCGCCGGCCGCATGACGATGCGCCGCCAAATTCTCGATCGGTTGATCGAGCTGGAAATTCTGGTGCAGCAGGCACAGCGCGATACGTCCATCAAGGTGACGGATCAGGAAGTCCTGGATCAGGTCGAGCAGACGTACCAGAACGTCCGCAAACAGTTCGGCTCCGAGACGGATTTCCGGGATCAAATCCGGCAGGCGCGCTTCGGGTCGGTCGAGGAGTGGCGGCGCTGGCTCGCGGATGAACAGCGGCGGCAGCTGTACGCGCAACGCTTGATCGAATCGCAGCGGCAGAAGGGGAAGCTGCGTCCGATCCCGCCCACGGAAGCGCAAATGCGCGAGTTCTGGGAGCAGAACAAGGAGCAGCAACCGCGCCGTCCGGCCACGGTTTCCTTCCGCCAGATCGTCATCAAGCCCGGGCCCGACTCGATCGCGAAGCGACGTGCGTTTGAGCGCGCCGAATCGCTGGTCGTGGAGCTGCGCCGTGGGGGCGACTTCGCGGCCGCGGCGAAGCGATTCTCAGGCGACAGTGCCTCGGCTGCGCAGGGCGGCGAGCTCGGCTGGTTCCGGCGCGGCGTCATGGTGAAGGAATTCGAGGATATCGCCTTCCGCCTCCGGCCGGGGGAGATCTCGGGTGTGGTCGAGACGGCGTTCGGCTTCCACATCATCAAGGTCGAGCGGACGCAACCTGCCGAGATCCTGGCGCGCCACATCCTGATCATGCCGGAAATCAGCGACGCGCAGATCGCGCTGGCGCGGGGCCTGGCGGATTCCCTGCACGACGCATTCGCCCGCGGGGTGGCCGTCGCCGCCTTCGATTCGCTGGCGAAACGGTACGCCGATCCGCTGGAGCCCAAGCTGGCGGAAGAGGCCGCGCTAACCGACCTGCCGCCCGAGTATCAGCAGCTGTTCTCGAGCGACACGACGCTGGGGCTAAAGCCCATGATCAGTCAGGGCGCCGGGACGGCGCGCGCCAAGTTTGTGGTACTGGAAGTCACCGCCCGGCATCCCGCGGGCGACCTCACGTACGAAGACGTGAAGCTGCGGATCCGCCAGTCGCTGAGCGATCAGCTCGCGATCCGTCATTTCATCGACCAGCTGCGGCGCCAAGTCTACATCGACATCAGGCTGTAGCGATGGCGACTCCCTCCCGGCCACGCCTGGCGGTTGCGGTGGGCGACCCGCGAGGGATCGGGCCCGAAGTCGTCCGGAAAGCGCTGCGGCAACCCATCGCGGCCGACGTCCGCATCGTCGGCGGTGGGGAAGACGGCGCCCGGAATGATCTCGAAGCGGGACGTTCGGCGGCGCAAGGCATCGAGGCGGCGGCGCGACTCGCCCTCGCCGGCGAAGTGGACGCCATCGTCACCGGACCGGTGCACAAGCTCGCCCTCCACGCCGCCGGGTACCGCTATCCAGGCGTCACCGAATTCCTGGCCCACCTCGCGGGAGACAAGCCCGTCGCGATGATGTTGGCGACGGGGCGGCTGCGCGTGGTTCTGGTGACCACGCATCTCTCGCTGCGCGACGCCATCGCCACGGTCACGACCGAGCGCGTGGTGCAGGCGGGTCGGATCGCCACCGACGCATTGCAACGCTGGTGGGGAATCGCCGAGCCGCGGCTCGCGGTGTGCGCGCTCAATCCCCACGCGGGTGAGGGGGGTCTGTTCGGCGACGAAGACGAGCGCGTGCTGCGGCCAGCCGCGCAGGCGCTTGCTGCGGCGGGTCCACTCCCGGCCGACACGGTGTTCGTGAAAGCGCTCCGCGGCGAGTTCGACGCCGTGCTGGCGCCGTATCACGACGTCGGCATGACCGCGGTGAAGGTCTCCGGATTCGGGACGGGTGTGAACGTCACGTTGGGATTGCCGTTCATTCGCACATCGCCCGATCATGGCACCGCATTCGACATCGCGGGCAAAGGCATCGCCGATGCGGGGTCAATGCGCGCGGCGCTCGAGCTTGCGGTGGAGCTCGCCGG
>DASYTD010000084.1:0-16969 GCA_036002655.1 Gemmatimonadales bacterium | reverse complement strand
CCGCCGCACGGTCCGCGGACCACCATCGGCGTCGACAATCCCGCGCGATAGCGTGCGGTCGCGACGTAGTTCGTCAGCATGTCGTAGGCGCAGGAAATGAAGTCGATGAACTGCATCTCCGCGACGGGCCGCAATCCCATGTGCGCCGCGCCCGCCGCCGCTCCGACGATCGCCGCTTCCGAGATCGGCGTGTCGATCACGCGCGACTCGCCGAAGCGCTTGCTGAAGCCCTCGGTGACCTTGAAGGCGCCGCCGTACAGCCCGACGTCCTCGCCGAGAATGAAGACGCGCTCGTCGCGCTCCATCTCCTCCCACAAGCCTTGGCGCAGGGCTTCGAGGAACGTGACTTCGGGCATCACAGCACCTTGAACCAGAGTCTGTCGGCCGCCGCTGGCTCGATGTAGACACCCGGCAGCGCGGTCTCGGGTTCGGGCAGCGGCTCGTCCACGCAGGCGTCCGTCGCCTGATCCACTTCCACACGCACGCGCTCGTCGATGTCCTTCAAGTCCGCCTCGGCGACCAGGGCGGCAGCGAGCAGACGCTGCCTGTAGCGATCAACGGGATCGTTCTCGGTCGCCCACCGATCGAGATCCGCTTTCGGCACGTAGTGTTGATCGTCGTGCTCCGCGTGACCCTTGCGCCGGTACGTCTTCACTTCGATGAAGTGGACGCCTTTCCCGCGCCGCGCGCGTTCAACGGCGAACTTGGTGGCTTCATAAACCGCGAACACATCGTTCCCGTCCACGGTGACGGCCGGGATGCCGTATCCCTTCGCCTTCTCGGCGAGGTCCTTCACGGCGAACTGTTTCTCCGGCGGCGTCGAGTACGCCCAGTAGTTGTACTCGCCGATGACGACGAGCGGCAGACGTTGCACCGCGGCGAAGTTGAGCCCTTCGTGAAAGGTCCCAGTCGATGTCCCACCATCACCGATGTATACCAGGCCGACCCGAGGCTCACGTCGCAGCTTGAAGGTCATGGCAATACCGGCCATGACCGGGATCATGTCGCCCAGGTGCGAGATCTGGCCGAGGTAACCCTGCTCCAGGTCGTTGAAATGGACGTTCAGCTCGCGGCCGCGAGTGGGGCTGTCGGCCTTGGCCATGTACTGCCGCAGGATCTCGATCGGCTGGGCGCCCATCACGAGCAGGGAGCCGAGGTTACGGATGAGGGGGGAGAGGACGTCCTTATTGCGCCCGCGCTCCAGGGCATAGGCGGACGCGACCGATTCGCCCTCCTGCCCGAGCGAGCGGAACAGCCCCCCGATGACCTTGGTCTGTCGGTACAGGGCCACTAGGCGCTCTTCCAGCGTGCGGGTTAAGCGGAGATAGTAGTAGATATCGAGCAGTTGGTCGCGCGACAGCACCGCTCCCGCCGGGATTGCGGCGGTCGGGCGGGTGGGGGGAACGGCCGTTTGGGACGGAAAAGGCGTCACTCGCGCGGCGCGGGAGTCCATGTCGTAAGTTATAGTGGGCGTGAAAGCTACATCAGGAGCGGATGATGGCCAATGTGAAGCTACGCGTGACCGGCATGACCTGCGGCCACTGTCAGGCCAAGGTCGAGAAGGCTCTGAAAAGTGTGAGCGGGGTCTACAGTGCGGTGGTCGAGTTGCCGAACGGCGCGGCGCAAGTGGATTTCGACGACGACCGACTGACGACAGCGCAGTTGATCGCCGCGGTGCAGCAGACGGGGTACGGCGCGAAACTGGCAGGATAGCGGTTCGTGCGTCGTCGCCAAACAGAGGATCCCCCCGGAGGATTCGTTCGATGTCCGTCGAGGCACGTCCGTACCTGGTCATGCGGTCTCCCGAGCGCTGGCTGGCGGTATTGCGGATCACGGTCGGAGTCTGGTTTCTCAAGGCGCTCTGGACGAAGTTGACCATTACGCTCGCCTGGGGCGTACTTCCGGTCCCTACTGCGTCGGACCGGTGGATCCAGGCCATGCCCACGCTGCTGGCGCGGTACGCCGACGGCAACCCGCTGGGATTCTTCCGCGAATTTTTGCAGCACACCGTGATCCCCAACCCCGCAGTGTTCGCGCACCTCACCGCGTTCGGGGAGGTGGCGGTCGGGCTCGGGTTGACGTTCGGCTTCCTCACCTCGCTCGCCGCGGCGATTGGGCTCGTGCTCGTCATGAATTACGGCCTCGCCACGCAGTGGATGACGCCGAACCAGCAAGGTTTCCACCTCCTGCTCGCGGTGTGCATGGTGGCATTCCTTGCAGCGCGTGCGGGGCGCCAGTGGGGTCTGGACGGCTGGCTCCACGTCAACCGCCCGGCGTCCTTCTGGGCGCGGCTACCGCTGGGTTGAGAGAGGCGGCACGTAGAGCACGTCGTACGGCTTCTCCCCGACGGCCACGGTCGTGATGACCTGGCGCCGGGGGATGTCGATGACCGTGACCGTGTTGGTGCCGCCGTCGGCGGTGTAGAGCCGCTTGCCATCGGGGGAAAGGGCGATCCCCCACGGGCGCTTGCCGACCGCGATGCTGTCGATCACCCTGTTCGTCGTCGCGTCGATGAACACCACCTGCGCGCCGCGGCCCTCCGCCACGTAGACCCGTTTGTCGTCGGGCGAGATCACCACGCCGACTGGTTTCGTATCACCCACGGCGATGGTCGCGATGACGCTGTCCCGGGCCACGTCGATCACGGAGACCACGCCACCGGTCTCGGCCGACACGTAGGCTCGCGCGCCGTCCGACGTAAAGGCCACCCAGCGGGGACGCATGCCGACCCGGAAGCGCCGGAGCTCTTTGCCGGCTTGCACGTCGATCACGGTGACGTTGTGGTCGGTTTCCGCCGTCACGTACAGCTTACGACCATCCGGCGACACGGCGATGCCCTCCGGTTCGACGCCCACCGGCAAGGAGAAGATGACCCGTGCGCTGTCGATGGCGACCGCCGTCGCCATGTTGCTCTTCTCGTTAGACACATACAGCGTCCGTCCGTCGGGACTCACGACGACTTGCTCCGGGTCGATCCCCACGGGGATCGTGTCCACCATTTCGCGCCGATCGACATCGATCACGCCCACGGCGTTATCATCTCCCAGCGCGACGTACACGTGCCGGCCGTCGGGGCTGAGTTTCAGGCCGCGGGGCCGCCGCCCGACGGGGATCGTGTCGACGACTGCGTTGGTGCGGGTCGAGATGACGGCGATGCTGTTGCCCCGCTCGTTGCTGGCGTAGACGACCGCATCGGGCGCGGGTGCCCGCTTGCTGCAGGCCACGAGCGCGCCGGCCAGGAGCATTGCGGCCGCCGCGAGAATGTGTCGGGTCGCAGTCATTCGCCCTCGCGTCCGTCAGGGGTGACGGTTATTGGAAGATGGCCTGGTCGACGTTGAGGGCGCTGTCCAAACCGCGGATGCGATCCCGCCCGCGGATGCGGCGCAGCACGGCGCCGTTCAGCATCGCGCCCGCGAGGTTCACATCCGTGAGATCGGCACCCGTCAAGTTCGCGCGCGTGAGGTTGACCTTCCGCAGGTCGGCCCCACGCAGGTCGGCGTCTGTGAGATCGGCGCCACTGAGATCGGTGCGCATCACGCCCATCGGCTGGTTTCCCGGGTCTGCGCCCATCCGCGCGCCGACGAGCGTGGCGCGCGCGAACCGGGCGTTGGCCGCCGCCGCGATGAGGCGGGCATCGCTCAAATCCGCCTCGCTGAGATCGGCGGCGGTGAGGATCGTGCCGTAGAGGCTCGCCCCGCGCAGATTGGCGCGGCGGAGGTTGGCCTCTCGCAGCACGGCCATATCGAGCACGGCGCCTTCGAGATTTACGTCCGTCGCTTCGACCGCGTCCAGCTGCGCGGCGAACAGCTTCGCTCCGCCGAGGTTGGTTTGGACCAGCCGACAGCGCGACAGGATCGCCCGCCTGAAGTCCACGCCGCGCAGATCGAGTCCCGACAGATCGCTGCCCGACAGGTCGGCGGGGGCGTGTTCGCTCGCGTTTCCCAGCGCGGCCAGCACCTGGTCGCGCGTGAGGCGGGGCGACTGATCGCTGGTCGCGAGGCGCCGCGCGAGCGTCAGCATGGCCTTGGGCAGAAGGTCGGTGATGTTCCCTTTGATCTCGAACTCGTCGCGAGAGCGCACCTCGCCCCGCGGAACGTCCACCATCGTGCCGTAGAGGAACCAGATCAAGTTGCTGAGCTTGCTGACCCGGCCAGCCACTACGCGGTCGACGCCGAGCGCGCGGCCCAGATCGACGAGGCAGGCGGGATCCTGACACCGTCCAGGGTCAACGCCCAGCGACGCAAGCCCAGCAGTGACGCGGGGCGCGTCCACCATTGTGTAGTCACCCGTCGCGGCGAGATCCGCTGCCAGCCACCCCTCGGCGCTCATGCCGCTCTCGGCGAGGTGGGCACGCATCGCCGCCACGTCGGGGCGTCCGCTCACATCGACCACGAGAAACTCCACCACGGCCACGGATCGCGCGGCCGGACGGGAGGAGGGAAACGACATCGCGACCGCGGTGACCACGACGGCGGCGAGCGCCGCGATCGCCACGACGGACCTGGTCACGGCGGTGCGTCCGACGCTCGATGGGGGCGGCCGGTGGCGAGGCGATTCTCGCTGCGCGCCTTTATGTAGGCGTACAGCTCCTCGATCTGCCGTTGATTCAGGAGGGCACTCCAGGACGGCATGCCCTTCGGGATCCGCCCGTCGCGCACCGTGGTGAGGAAGACGTCACGTGTCACGGTTCCCTGTGGCGACACCGAGTGCCGGAGATCGGGCGCGAGCGTGCTGCCCAGGGCATCGGTCCCATGACAGCGATAACAGTACACGTGAAACCACTTCCAGCCCTGGTATTCGTCGTCGGACGCAAGCAGGCTATCGCGTACACTCCGTGCTGTGTCGCGGGGCGGCGACGCGCGATTGCCTGCGGTCGCGCTACCGCTGGGGCTCGCGGAGCGCGCCAGCGGGAGCGTCGGGACGTGGTACTCCTCGAGGATGCGCGCGATTTCCGCCTGTCGGCCCGCGATGATGTCGTCGAGTTGCTGGCCCAGGGCGCGATCCGAGCGCCGCACGCCCATCGCAATGTCGTACGCCATCGGCAGGCCAGTGCGATCGACGGAGTCGGGGAGCGGCACGATGGCCAGCGGCACTGATTCTCGGGGCGCGAAATACCCCGCGAGCGGTCCCCAGACGATCGCGATGTCCACCTCGCCCCGGGCCACCGCCTTGATAATCGCTTCGGGACGCTGCTCAGTATTGTAGAACGTGCCGAAGCCCACCAGGTTGCCGACCACCCCGCGCGCCGCCAGCGCTTGCGCCGGTGGCGGGTTTTGGTAGTCGTCGCCGACCAGGTTCACGCCGATCTTGAGACGCCGCAGCACCGTGTCGTCGAGCGAGCGGACGCCCTGATCACGGTCCCGCCGATACACGAGCACGTACGTCGAGCGGTAATAGGGCTTCGTCGTGAAGACGGGGTCGTACTCCTTCGGCACGCCGATGAGCACGTCACACGACCGCGCCTGGAGCGTGTTGCGCAGAAAGCCGCGACGTTGTGGCCACCACGTGTACTTGAGCGTGGCGTGCATCTCCCGAGCGAGGAACTGCGCGATCCGGTTCTCGAACCCTTCTTGGCGCTCGTTGGAGAAGGGGAGGTTGTCCGGGTCGGCGCAGACCCGGAGCTGCTCCGGGTCTTGCGGGCCGGCACGCAGGGCGCCGCGCACGACAGCGAGCGACGCAATGCCGAGCAGGATGCCCACGAGTAAAACGAGTTTGCGACTCATCGATCTCCGAGTATGGAAAGGGAGGCGCCGCCGCAGTGGCCGGATACTACACCGGTGCGAGAGCCGTGTGTCAGCTCCCGCACCGGGCAGGCGTTGCTACGACGAACGACCTTTCTGCGTTACGGCAGCGCGAACACCGTTAGCACGCCGCCTTGGTTGCTGTAGTTGCCCGCGTCGCCAAACGCGCCGAGCGCGCCCAGCCCCGCGGTGGGATCCTCGGGCCCGATGCCTGCGGCCACGCCGATCCCGGCCCAACCACCGACGCCGGAGAGCACAGCCACGTACTGCTTGCCGTCAGGTCCAGTGTAGGTCATGGGGTTTCCGATGATGCCCGACGGAGTCTTGAACTGCCAGAGTACGCGACCCGTCCGAGCGTCAACGGCCTTGAGCCAGCCTTCCATGGTCCCGTAGAACACCACGCCACCCGCCGTCGCCAGCGCGCCGCCGTAGGCCGCCAGCTGCTCCTTGATCTCCCACTTTACTGTGCCGGTCGTGGCGTCCCAGGCGATGAAACGGCCCCGGTTACCGCCCGGACCCGGATACATCCGGACGATCGCGCCGACGTACGGCTGGCCGGCGGCGTACTTCACTTCCACGCCCTCGTAGTCCATGCAAATGTGGTTCGCGGGAACGTAGAAGAGGCCGGTTTGTGGAGAGTAAGCTGCGGGTTGCTGATCTTTGAAGCCGATCGCGGCAGGGCAGATGCCGCTGGTGTTCTTCCTCGCGGTGGTCCCGAACTCCGGGTTCCGCACCGGCTGGCCAGTCGTCAGATCGACGCTCCTGGCCCAGTTCACCGGCCCGAACGGCTGCGCGACGAGCACCTTGCCGTTGGTGCGATCGAGCGTGTAGCCGAAGCCGTTGCGGTCGAAGTGCACCAGGGCCTTGACGGGCCGGCCGCCGATCGTGAGGTCGGCCAGGATGTTCTCGTTGACGCCGTCGTAGTCCCACTCGTCATGCGGCGTCATCTGGTAGGCCCACTTCACCTTCCCCGTCTCCGGGTTGCGGGCAAAGATCGTCATCGACCACTTGTTGTCGCCCGGCCGCTGATCGGGGTTCCAGGTGCCCGGGTTGCCGACGCTGTAGAAGAGCAGGTTCAGCGTCGGGTCGTACGAGTACCAGCCCCACGTCGTCCCACCACCCCGTTTCCACTCGTCACCCTGCCACGTCGTGACGCCCAAGTCCCGGCCGCGGTGCGACGCATAGTTCGCGTTGGCATCCCCTTCGATCCCGACTTCCGCATCCGGACCAGTGCTGTACATCGTCCACATGTGGCGGCCGGTGTTGGCATCGAACGCCGAAACGCGTCCACGCACGCCAAACTCACCGCCGGAAATCCCCGCGATTACGATGTCCTTGATCACAATCGGGGCGTTCGTCATCGTGGCGCCGGCCTTGTAATCGGTCGCTTCTGGACCTGAGCCCGAGCGATCGGGATGTCTCGAGCGCCACAGCTGTTTGCCCGTCCTCGCATCGAGGGCCAGCAACTCACCGGCGAGCAGCTGGATGTACAGCTTCCCGCTCGGGTGGTAGGCGAGCCCGCGGTTCACCAGATCGCAGCACGCTATTGGAATGGCATCGGCCGGTTGGTCCGGCACGTGCTTCCAGAGCATCGGCGCGCCCGGCTTGGTGAGGTCGAGCGCGAACACGACGTTGGGGAACGCGGTATGCACGTACATCACGCTGCCGATCACGAGTGCATTGCCCTCATGACCGCGCAGCACGCCGGTCGACATCGTCCAGGATGCCTTCAGGGTGGCGACGTTCGCCGTCGTGATCTGGTTCAAGGGGCTGTAGCGCTGGAGGTCATACGTTCGTCCGGTCGACAGCCACTGGCCTGGCGCTGGGTTCGTCAGGTCCTGTGCGCCGGCGGCGGGGACCACAGTCAACGACAGGGCGACGGCGATTCCACCGCGTAGCATGTTTGTGAATTGTTTCATGTGTACACTCGGCTAGAGGTGAACGGATCGAAGAAAAGCGAATCCCGTTGCTGAGCCAATCTCAAGGCTCCGCTACAGCGATTGGAGGCCCGCGCTCAGGGCAGGAAATGAGCGCCATAACACAGGAGATATCCCCCGTCCGGTGACCTGTCAATCCGGGTGTAGGTGGGGGCTTAATCCCTAACCGCCCGTTCGTGCCAGACACGCGCACCTTCAGCGCGACCCCCGCCTTCGAAAACCACGCCCTGCGCCCCGAGGACTGACCGGACACGCTGCGCGAGCGCGCGACCGTCGGCCGCTCCGGCGACGATGCCGTAAACGGCCGGACCCCAAGAGCTTTGCCCGACCCCGGCGACCCCCCACTCCCGCAGCCGCTGGACCAGCATCGCGCTCGCACCCGGCGCGAACACGCCGCCTTGGATAGGGGCGAACCATCCTCCGGTCACGCGCTGCACTTCTGAGAGGGCCGCGCCGAACGATGGCAGGTCCGCTTCGGCAAGCGCGGGAAGGAGCTGCATCAGAACGAGGTGGGCCACGTGCGCCACCTCCAGCGCGTCGGGGGGCGGGAGGTGCTCGAACGCGGCGGCCTCCTCCTCGCCCGACAGCCCCGGCGCGCCGCCCGGCACGGCGATCACGACGCGCCACTCCGTGGGCAGAGGCAGGCGGGCGAGCAGTGGTGCGGGGTGTCCGCCGTCCGCCCGCCGGCCACCTTCGAGCACGAAGCCGCCATGCGCGAACGTCCACGTCCCGATGGCCGAGCGGCGCGCCCGCCCAACCGCGCGGGCGAGTGCCGTCACCTCGCTCGGGAAGCCGTGCAGCTCGGCCAAGGCGCGGGCCACAGCCAGCGCGAGCTGGGTCCCGGAGCCGAGGCCGGCGTGGGCGGGAATAACGCGATGCAGTCGGAGCCGGGCGCCAAGCGATCGCCCATAGAACGCCGCGCAGCGACGTGCAAACTCAAGTGCGCGGTCGGCATCGGGACCCTCGGCGCGGAGATCGGGGGCGGACGCCGCCTCGAGGAGCAGCGACGGAGCCGGCGCGGCGGCGCCGATGCCACCGAACCGCCGACCAAGGTCGCCTCGCAGATCGAGCATCCCGAAGTGGAGTCGCGCGGGCGCTTCGACGAAGACGGCGTCACTCACGGTGTGGCGGGCCGGCGCGCCGTTTCCACGTAGTCCGTCAGGAGCGCCATCGCCTCGCGCTCCCTTGGGCCGGCGGTCTTGTCGATGATCACTTGCAGCCGCGCGAACTCGTCGCGGATCTGGGCGGGTGGGAGTAGATGGATCCGCGTGGCGAGGATCGCCGCCTCGAGTACGGCATGGCGTGCGCGATTGAAGCCGAGGAACTCCCGACGCGTGCCACGATGCTTCACGCGCGTGACGACGCGCGCGCGCGGCGGCGTGTCGTCGATCGTTTCTACGGCGACCTCGCGCCAGAAGCAAGCGGCCTCGAGCACCACGCCGCGCACCGCCGTCGCGGGACCCGCCGGGAACTGGACGTCCGCGATCGCGCCGCGCGCGAACAGCATCACATCATCGGTCAGGTTGACCACCGCAGCGCCCGTTTCACGGAGGTTCTGGAACGTTGTCGTCTCGAGGAACGGCTTGATCACGATCTCGTCCTCCCCCCACTCGACCCCCATCGGCGCGAAGTTGACACGGCCGCTGCCGTTCATGGTGGTGAGAATCGACTCGATGATCATCGGTGACACCGAGTGGATCGTACCGGAGCTCAGTGCACCAGATGGACGGGCGGCGGCACGAACGCGTCGGGCGGTGCCGGACGTGCCTGATCGGCCCGCGACGGCAGATCCGTCACACGCGAGCGACCACCGCCAAGGAAGCGATCGAGCAACCAGTACCCATAGTCCGTCAGCACCGACTCGGGGTGAAACTGAAGACCGATGACGGGGTGGTGGACGTGTTCGACGCCCATGATCTCGCCGTCCTCGGCCCTGGCCGTAACGCGGAGCTCCGCAGGCACCGTGTCCCGGGCGATCACGAGCGAGTGGTAGCGAGCGGCGCGCAGCGGGTTCGGCAGCCCGGCGAAGAGGCCGCGGCCGTCGTGCTGAATCCGGGAGGCTTTGCCGTGCATCGGCGCCTGGGCACGCACGATCGCCGCTCCATACGCGGCCCCGATGCACTGATGGCCCAGGCAAACGCCGAGGATCGGGATCGTCGCGCCGAGGCGGCGCACCACGTCGGTCGAGACGCCCGCCTCCGCGGGGGAGCAGGGGCCGGGCGAAATGACGATGTGCGTCGGCGCGAGCGCCGCGATCGCATCCACCGTCACTGCGTCGTGACGCACGACGAGCGGCGTCTCCCCCAACTCGCGGACGTAGCGCGCCAGGTTGTAAACGAAGGAGTCGTAGTTGTCGATCAACAGGATCACAGTGTCATCGCATCGGGGTGAGGCGCGCTGGCGAGCGCCGCCACAAGCCCCTGCCCTTTGTGGAGCGTCTCCCAGTACTCCTGCTCGGGATCCGAGTCGGCCACGATCCCGCCGCCCACCTGAAAATACACATCGTCGCCGAGTATCAGATAGGTGCGGATCGCGATGCTGGTGTCGAGCGCGCCCGTGCGGGATAAGTACCCGATCGATCCGCAATACACGGCGCGCTGCGTGGGCTCGAGCTCGGCGATAATCTGCATGGCCCGAATCTTCGGAGCACCCGTGATGGAGCCACCCGGAAATGCGGCGCGCAGCAGGTCCACGACGTCATGCTCGGGCGCGAGTTCTCCGACAACGGTGGAGACGAGATGGTGGACCGTGGCGTAGTGCTCCAACGTGAACAGCTCGGGCGCGCGGACCGTGCCCGGCACACATACGCGTGAGAGATCGTTGCGCAGCAGGTCGACGATCATCACGTTTTCGGCGCGATCCTTCTCGCTCTCCGTGAGTGCCAAACCCAGGGCCGCGTCGTGCTCGGGGCTCACACCCCGCGGCCGCGTGCCCTTGATCGGGCGGGCCTCGACCCCGCGGCCCTCGTGCACCCGCAGGAAGCGCTCCGGAGATGAGCTCGCCACGATCATGTCGCCGCCGTCGAAATACGCGGCGAACGGCGCGGGGTTGAGCTGTCGCAGCCGGCGATAAAGCGCGAGCGGCGGCTCGGCGAGCTTGACCTCGAGGCGCTGCGAGAGATTCGCCTGGAACAGGTCGCCCGCGTGGATGTACTCCACCAGCCGCGCTACGGCACGGAGGTAACCGTCGCGCGTGAAGTTCGAGCGAAGGCCGATCTCCGCCGCCGCCGGCGTGTCGGTCACGGGATAGGAGGGCGCCCGTTGCCCGCCGGCCGGGCCCGACGGTCCGGCCGTGCGGCCGGACGACGCGCTGGCTGGCCCCCCCTCCCTCAGCCGCCTCCTCACCCACTCGAGCCGGGCCGCGGCGCGACGCGCGCCGTCCCGGTCCGGCAGCCCCGTCGAGATGATCCACGCGCGCCCCGCCTGGTGGTCCCACGCGATGACCCAGTCGTACAGCCCGAGCAGCACGTCCGGCACGGCAAGATCGTCATAGCGCGGCCGTGGAATCCGCTCGAGCCCGGCGCCCCAGTCGTAGCCGATGTATCCCGCCGCGCCGCCCTGGAACGGCGGGAGGCCGGGCACGGGAGCGGCGGCGTAGGGCGCGAGCAGCTCGCGCACGGTATCGAGCGGGTCGGCCACGACACGTGACCAGGCCTCGCCGGTGAGCCGGTCTGCCCGGTCAGTCCGCCCATTCTTGCTCCGCACAACCACTGCGGGATCGGCCGTGAGGAACGAATGCCGGCCAAGCCGCTCCGGACTCGCGGCGCTGTCGAGCAAGAGCACATAGGGGATGTCAGCAAAGCGGACGCAGGTGTCGAACGGATCGGGGACTGCAGTGAGCTCTTCGACCAGCGGGGGTTGCTCGCTCACCGGCCGCCCTTCGCGCCCGAGCGCCGTCGCTTGGAGCGCTGCGTCAGCTTCACGTGCCGGGACGGCTGCTCGGGCGGCGTCAGATACCCCCACTGCAACTGCCCTTCCTGGCGGTAGGTCTTGCCCAGCGTGATCGCGATCCGGGCCTTCATCAGCTCGCGCCCCAGGTAGAAGGCGTGCGTCGCTTCCTCCACGCCGAGCCGGCTGAACAGCTCGTCGATGTCCGTGCCGCGGGCGAAGAGCGTGTTGTTGAAGATCGTGATGGAGCCGTCGTCGGCGAAGATGCGGAAGTTCGGGTCCGTCACGGCTCGCTGCAGGTCGCGGAGCTCTTCTTCGTTGTATGCCAAGATCTCCGGATCCTTCAAGCTGACGAGCCGGTCGTCCACGCCCTTGGGCAGCGCCCGGTGCGTCACGGCGTAGTACATCAGGCGCCGGGCGATGTCCACCTCCCGCACCGCGCCACGCGCCCACGGGATTACCTCCGTGGTGAGTACGGCGCGCACGCCCAACTCCTGGCAGATGGCCAGGAGCAGCGCGTTCACTCCGGTCGAATCGGCAGCGGTGAGCTCGGTGATGTTGCCGATGCCCATGAACAGCGGCGCGGCCGGATAGCGCCGGCGCGCGTCGGCGAAACGCTCGAGCGACGCCATGAATCCGAAGCCAATGGGCTCGATGATCGGGTCGATGAGGTACGGCACGCCGCAGCGCTCGAGCTCGTCGAGCGTCGGAGCGAGCGTCTCGAGTCCCATCCCGAAGTCCGGGATGGCGACCACTCGTACGCTCGTTCCCGCGAGCTCGCGCGCGACGTCGCGGTTCGAGCCGTTCACGCTGAGGACCAGTTCTGCGCCGGCCTCGATCGCCGCGCGGATTTCTCCGGGATCGAACGAATCGACGCTCACGCGCATCCCAGCCGCTACGAGTTCGCGCACCACGCTGCCGAGGTCGGGAAAGTCGCGTCCCGGGGTACACCCGATGTCAATCACGTCGGCGCCGCTCGTGCGGTAATAGTCCGCTTCGCGGCGGATCGCCTTGCGCGGCAGCCGCGGCGCGTTGTTGATCTCCGCAATGATCTCGATGTCGAACGCGCCGTAGTCGTCCGCCACTGGGGGCCGGCCGAAGTAGGCCGGAATCTGCCGCAGGTCCTTGGGTCCTTTCTCGACCCGCACCCCGACTTTCGCAGCGATCACCGCAGGGTCGCCCTCGCACAGGCCGGGGATGAGCACGAGATCCGTGTCGGCGGACACCTCGAGAAACCGCGCGATCCACGGCGTCGTCATCAAAGCCGCGACCGTGATCTTCATGACGGCCACCTCGTAGGCGAAGGCGGGCGCCATCTCGGCCAGCGTCCGCCGCAGGGCAGGCTCGGCGAGCCGCCCCGTGACGAACAGCACGCGTCGCGGCGTCGGGGGGGGAGCGGACGACTCCGCGGTCACCGCGGATCGCCGGAGCGCACGAACTTGTTCGGCGTGCCCACGAGCGCCCCGCCCTGCGGCCGCCACAGCACCGTGGCGTCGAACTGGCGCGCGAGCTCGAAGTCCTTGTCCGTGATCCCACCGGCCGCGTGGTTCTGAAGCTTGACGATCACGCGCGCCCAGGTCACGGCCAGGTCGGGGTGGTGGTTGGCGGCTTCGGCGACGTAGCCGATCGCGCCCACCAGCATCAGCGTGGTCGGCCAGCCATCGGTCTTATAGGTGCGGCGGATCCACCCGTCCTCGTACCACCACCCGGGGAGGGTCTTGAGCTTCTCCTGGATTTGCGCTTCGTCGTAGGTCGGCTCTTTCTTCGTTGTCATGACACCCCTCCCTCGCGGGGCGCTACATCACGCCGCCGCCGTTGATCATCAGCATCTGCCCGGTGATGTAAGCCGCGGCATCCGAGGCCAGGTAGACCGCGGCGTGCGCCACGTCTTCCGGTGTGCCCCACCGCTGGAGCGGCACGGACGCCCCGATGCGCGCCTTCCGCTCCGGGTCGAGGCTCGCGCCATACGCGGTCTCAATCCATCCGGGCCCGAGCACGTTCACCCGGATCTCCGGGGCCACGGTGCGCGCCAGCGCGCGTGAAAAGCTGTAGACGCCGCCCTTCGCGGCGCAGAAGAGCTGCGCGTATTCGCCCTTCATACCGCCCGCGACGACATGGTCCCAGGACATGTTGAGGATGACCCCTCCCCTGCCACCGCGCTGTGCGCGCATCAGCTCCACCGCCGCCCAGGACGCGAGGATGGTGCCGCGCAAGTCCACAGCCAGCAGCAGATCGAGCCGCTGCATGGAGGAGAGGTGTCGCGCGTCGCCGGTGAGGATGTCGGCGCCGGCGCTGTTCACCCAGACGTCCACCCGACCGAGGGCGTCCCGGGCGGCGGGACCCAGTGTCGCCACCTCTTCGGGGCGGCTGATGTCGACGCGCATGCTATGCGCGCGCCGGCCGAGAGCGCGCACGGCCGCCGCCACGTCTTCGGCCTGCTGCGCGTGCGAGCGGTAGGTCAGCGCGACGTCCGCCCCGGCCTGGGCGCACGCGAGCGTGATGGCGCGGCCGATGCCCCGCGACGCGCCGGTGACGAGAACGGTTTTTCCCTCAAGCGACAGGAGAGTGGCGCGAGCAGTGGGCAACCGTCGTTCTCCCGGCGCGGCGTTTTGACATCCCCAACCCCGATCCGTAACCTATCAGCAGTTTCCTGAGCGCGACAAGGGAGGACGGCGTGATGCGCCTCTTGGTGAGCGTGCGCGACGTGCGCGATGCGCGTGCCGCAGTCCGCGGCGGCGCGGACATCGTGGATGCGAAGGACCCGCGCCGCGGTGCGCTCGGACCAGTCACGCCGCGCATCCTGGCCTGCATCCGCTCCGCCGTCCCGTCCGCCATCCCCGTGAGCGCGGCGCTGGGCGACGCCGCGGCCGAGCGGGCCGTGCCGCGCGGCGCGGCCTACGTGAAGGTGGGGTTGCGGGACGTGGGAGGCGCGAGGCGCGCGCGTTCGTTGGTTCATCGGGTCGCGCAGCGAGCGAGCGAGGCCGGCGCGGCGCTCGTGCTCGTTGCCTACGCCGACTCCGCCCGGGCCCGGAGCCTGCCGCCGCTCGCGGTCGTGGAGATCGCCGCTGCCGCAGGTGCGCGCGGTGTCCTGCTCGATACGGCGTTTAAGAACCGCGGCAGCCTGTTCGAGCTCCTCGACATCGCGCGTGTCGCGCACTGGCTCGCAGCGGCGCGCACAGCCAAGTTGTTGACCGCGTTGGCGGGCAGCCTGGGGTGGGGCGAACCGGGCCTGCGCACGGCGCTCGCGCTGGGGGCGGACATCGTCGGCGTGCGCGGCGCTGCCTGCGATGGCGGTCGCATAGGCCGTGTGTCGGTGTCGCGCGTGCGGGCGCTCTCAGCGCTCGTCGCTGCGGCCGTCGCGTAGCGCTCGGTCGAGCGCCGTCAGGTCCCCCGGGGCGACGACCTGACACTCCACGCCGGGCGGCAACGCGCGGGCGAAATAAGGGTCCGAGAGTGTCACGGGATCGCCTGCGACGGGCTTCAAGAGGATCAAGCGCGCGGCGCCCATGGCGCCGGCGAGCCACGCCGCAATGCTGTCGCTCGTCACGTCCCAAGAATGCGGCAACGGGTCCGCGACCCGGAGCCATTGGTAGGGGGCGAGGACCGGGATCCGGCCCGCGGCCAGCGCCACCGGGATGTCTCGGTGCCGCTCCACCAGCGCCGCACCCCGGATACGCGACGCAAGCGCGTGCGCATATTGGTCCATGCCGAGGATCGCCATCCAGTGTGCGGTGTCGGCGGCGATCTCGAGCTCATGAGAGCGTTCGCGCACGACCTCGGCGAACGGTCCTCCCCCGGGCACGACGAGGAACGGCCGGCCGCCACCGCAGGCCGCGAGCGCTCCCGCCACGCGCTCGAAGGCGTCGTCCCGGCCTAGGAGCCCGCCGCCGACCTTCACCACGGCGTAGACCACGCTCGCCTGCTGCGTCACACCGGGGACAGCTCCGCCGAGGCGCAGAGCAACGCAACGGCTACGGCCGGCGCGTGCCGCGCCGCTGGCCCCAGCAGGTCTGCCAGAGAGGCAACATCAAGCCCGGCGCGGCACGCGGCACGGACCGCGATAAACTCGCCGAGTCCCGTAACCACAGCCAGCCGGAGAGCCGGGTGGCGGCAGCGCACCGCGTCCACGGCGGCGACGACGCGGTCGGCCTGCGCGTCCGCGACCCGGGCGGCGATCGCGTCGATCGCGGCGTCGTCCAACATGTCCCGGTCGGCGCAGACGACGCGGGCGAGCCGCTCCGCTGCGTACTCGCGCGTCGCAGGCCGGCCGTCCGGGGTGGGACAGGTGTAGTCCTCCGCCGCGATCGCCCCGAGCCACAAATGCACGTCCGCCGCGATCGCGAATCCTTCGGCTGAAACGCCCGTGGGGTGGCCGGCGAGCTCGACCACCGGCGTGATCGCCTCAACGGGTGTGCGCAGCACGCCGGTATAGACGAGCTCTCGCTCCCGCAGCCGCTCGGGGTCGGTGCGGCCGCGCGCGACGACTGCGCCGCCCACGATGGGGATGACGTCCGTGGTCGTGGAGCCGATGTCCACGAGCACGCAGTCGGGGTGCGCGCGGGCCACGAGGCGCGCCGTCGCCGCCCAGTTGGCCGCGGCGACAGAAAGCGGCTCGCGACGCGCGACGTCGCTGGAGACAAAGCGCCCGTCCACGGTGTAGACACGGACGCACACGCCCGGGAACGCGGTGCCCACGGCGTCGAGCAGGAACGCCACGCCGTCACGCTTGGTGCGAAACACCTGCGAGAGCTCGGCGGTCATCGTCACGGCGTGAACGTCCGCGGCCTGCGCTGCCACGGCGCCGGCGAGCTCGCGGAGCAACGGCGCGAGCGCGGCGCGATCCCGCTCGATGGCGAACGGGCGCACGCCGGTCGCGACCACGTCGGTCTCCACGACGCGCGCGACCTTCGTGTTCACTCCACCGATGTCCCACCCGACGATCGTTCTCACCGCAGCGCGCTCCGAGCCCTGCCAGCGGTCTCCAGCGTCACCCGAACGACTCGCGGTAGGTCGCGGACTGCCCGAAGGTCTCCTCGATCTCGATCTCGATTGCGCGCAGGTGCACGGCGCCCGAGGCCGCGAGCTCCTGCCGCACACGCCCGGCAAGGTACTGCGCCAGCATCTCGACGGTCGTGTTGGGAATGGGGAGCAGCGCGCAGTCGATCTTCGGGAACCGGTAGCGTGGCCGGCCCTCGTAGTCTACCGTCACGGCGTCGTCCTGCTCGGAAATCTGGAGGTGAGGGTTTTGGAGCGGCAGCAACACCTTGTGGTCAATCTCGTCCGTCAGCCGCTTCATCAGGCGCTTGAGCTCGACGAAGTCGAACACGTATTGGGCTTCGGGATCGAGCTCGCCCTCGATGACGACCCGCGGGCGGTAGTTGTGCCCGTGCAGCGTCTCGCAGCG
>DASYTD010000083.1:0-2468 GCA_036002655.1 Gemmatimonadales bacterium | reverse complement strand
ACGCACGGTTGTTGCGCTGACGGGTCCCTCATCCTCCTCCGGAAAGTCGATGTCGTAGGCGATCAACGCCTCGAGCTCGAGGATCTCGCTGCGCAGCGCCGCCAGCCGGCCCGACAAGCCGCGCTCGAGCTGCTGGAGCGCTCGCCGCCGTTGTGCCGGGGATCCCGCGTCGATGAGGTCCGCGGTCGCTTCGGCCTGGAGCAGATCCATCTTGCCGTTCAGCACCGCGCGCCGGGTGAACTCGCCGGGAGCGGCGGGGCGCGCGCCGGCCGCGACGAACGCCGCCAGTGCGGCCGCCGGCACGACCAGCCCGCCGTGCGTCGAGATCTCCACCAGATCCTCGCCCGTGTAGGAGTGCGGTCCCGGGAAGCACGCGGCCAGCACGTCGTCGACCGGCTCGCGTGAATCGGGATGCAGCAGCCGCGCAAGGAACACGGTGCGCGGCGGCTCGGGATGGAAGGGCTCGAGGCAGCGGGCGGCGAGGGCGAACGCTCCCGGGGAAGCGCCCGACAGACGAATCAGGGCAAGCGCGCCGCGACCCGGTGGCGTCGCCAGCGCGACGATGGGGTCGGAGAGCAGTTTACGTCTTGACGGGTGTCACCGCGCGAGTTCCACCGGCCCCCCCGCTCACGGGTGCCTCCCGCAGGCGGCGCTTGGCGATCAGGTACTGCTGCGGGATGCTGAAAATGTTCTGCGCCGCGTAGTACAGGTTCAGTCCCGACGCAAAGTTCAGGAACAGCACGGTCAGGAAGATCGGCATGAAGTACAGCATCATCTTGGTCTGCGGATTGGGCGGCACGCCGATCTGGCCCACCTTGGACAGCCCGAACATCGACAGCCCCATCACAATCGGGATGATGTAGAACGGATCGGGGCGCGACAGGTCGGGCAGCCAGAGGAACGGCACGCCGCGGAAGGCGATCGTGTTGGCAAACACGAAGAACAGGGCCAGCAGCACGGGCATCGGCAGCAGCATGGGCAGGCAGCCGCCGAATGGATTCACCTTGTGCTCTTTGTAGATGCGCAGCATCTCACGCTGCAGACGTTCGGGATCGCCTTTGTATTTGTCCTGCGTCTCTTTGAGCAGCGGCGCCACCGCCTGCATGCGGATCCCCGACTCCATCGCCTTCTGGTTCAAGGGCCACAGCAGGATCCGCACGATGATGCCGAACAGAATCAGCACCCACCCATACGCGAGGCTCAGACGCTCGTGCATCCAGAGCAGGATGTTGGTGACGAAGATCGAGACCGGCTGAATGATCGGGCGGAAGATGCCGCCGTAGGGGTTGGCGTCGTCCAGGCTGTGACCCATCCGCGACAGATGACGATAGTCGAGCGGCCCGGCATACACTTGATAGCGGAATGCGCCCGCGGGCTGCACCGGCATCGTGATCGTGACGCTGGCGCGCGTTGCCGACTTGCCCGTGCGCGGACCGCCCACCGCGATCGCGCCACCGAACGTCGGCTGCCCTTCTTCCAACGCGAGTGCGGCGGTGAAGAAGTATTTCGATTTGACGCCGACCCACTCGAAGGGCCCGTCGAGCAGCGCGCGCTCACCGGGATCGAGCTTCGAGAAGTCCGTGCGCTCGGTCTTCGACGCCTTCGTGACGATACCGTAGTGCCCGAAGTCGTCCAGCGAGTCTTTTTCGACGGAACGCAATCCGTCGGCCAAATCGACGAGCAGCACGGCGCCGCTGCTGCCCAGTCCCGTCACGGTCCCCTGCACATCGAAGCGATACTCGTCGGGAACGAAGTCGTACGCGAGCGTCACGCGTGACCCACGGCGCTCCGCTTCGAACCGCAGCGGCTTCTGTCCCTGCCCCGCGTAGACCACGATGCCGGCAGCGTCCGGCGTTGGCTGGAAATCCCAATCGGCGAGTGAAACCGTATCGCCACCCGGCAAAACCAGACGATGGCGCAAAAACGCAGCGCCCGCGGGGACGAGATCCACCGGTTGGCTCGAATCGCCGGCGGCAAACGATTGGTATTGCAGTAGTTCTGCGGAGACCAGACGGGCCCCGCGGGTCGAGAATCCGAGACGGTAGAGCGGCGAAGTGACCCAGATGATGCGCGAAGCGGCGGTATCGGGCCGCTGTGTCGGCCGGACGGCCGGACGGCCCGACGGCCGAGGGACGGTGACGTTGGAATCCGCGGCCCTAGGCACAACTTGAGTCGAATCGGCCGTCCGGCCGTCAGGCCGTCCGGCCGGCCGCTTCGGCGGCCAGATCACCGACGGCGCGATCGCCACGATGATCATCAGCGCGACGGCGAGGAGGACGCGTTTTTGGTCCACTAGCCGGTCCTAGGGAACTGGATCATACCCGCCCGCGTGGAACGGATGACACTTGAGAATGCGCCGCACGCCCAGCCAACTCCCTTTTAGCGCGCCGTACCGCGCGACGGCTTCATACGTGTAGCGCGAGCACGACGGCTCGAAGCGACACTGCGTGAACACCAGATGCGCCAAC
>DASYTD010000082.1:0-17720 GCA_036002655.1 Gemmatimonadales bacterium | reverse complement strand
GTCGGGTTCTGGCATGACGCGCTGACGTGACTCGAGCCGTCCACCACGAACAGATTGCGGACGTCGTGCGACTGCTGAAACTGGTTCAGCACCGACGTCTTGGGATCGGTGCCCATCCGCGCGGTGCCGAGCTCGTGGATGGACCAGCCTTCGGTGAGAATGGTCTTGTCCACCCCGACGACCTCGATACCCGCCGCCTCGAACATCTCGCGCGCCGTCGTGGCCATGTCCTCGCACATCTTTTTTTCGTTGTCGCCGAACTGATAGTGGAAGCGCAGCACCGGAATCCCCCAGCTGTCCTTCACCGCGGGATCGAGGTCCATGTAGTTCTCGTAGCGCGCGAGCACTTCACCGAAGCCGCCCATACTAATGAAGGCGCCGGCGTGATCCCGGACCGATTTCTTGAATTGGCCCCCGAAGCCCGGCGAGTCCCACACGCCGTCCGGAAAGATCGAGAAGCCGCCGCCGCCCTCGAAACCATAGCCCCGAATAAAGCCGGCCTGCCGGTCCTGGAGGTTGCGGAAGCGCGCCACGTAGAACCCGCCCGGGCGCCCGTCGTCCAGCGTCGGGGCCCTGCCGACCAACTCTTTCACCAGGCCCGTCGCGCCCGGGCCCATCACATGTTCGCAGAAGTTGTGGCCGACGTGCCCGCTCGAGTTCCCGATGCCGTTGGGGTATTGCCGCGACTGTGATAACAACAGCAACCGTGCGCTTTCCAGCGTCGATGCCGCCAAGATTACGACCTTGGCCTTCGCCTCATACGTGCGGTGATTCTGCGCATCGACGAACGAGACGCCGCGCGCTTTCCCGGTGTTCGCATCCACCAGCACTTGGTGCGCGATGGAGTTAGTGCGCAGCGTCAGGTTTCCCGTGTCCATCGCCGGATAGATCAGCCCCGTCGGTGAGTCGAACGCGGCGTGGATGTCGCACCCGCCCGGCCGCCGCCCGCACGCGCCGCGCCCGAAGCATTTGCTGCGGTATTTGTTGTGTTTCACTCCGTCCGTGGTCACGCCGGCGCGATAGGGCGTCAGCACGCGTCCCATCGGCGCGAGACTCTTGCGCAGCATCACCTCCGAGGCGGTGAGCTTGTTGGGCCGCTGGAACAGGCTGTCCGGCAGGTGCGGCAGATTCTCCTTGTGGCCGGAGATGCCGAGGTAGAGATCGACTTTGTCGTAGTAAGGAGCGATGTCGGCATACGAGATGGGCCAGTCCTCGCCGTAGCCGTCGTGCGATTTCCCCTTGAAGTCGTAGTCGGAGAGCCGCAGCGCCAACCGCCCCCAGATATTGGTCTTGCCGCCGAGCAGGCGGGCGCGCACCCAGGCGTACTTGGTCCCCGTGTAGGGATGGTCCTTCTCGTCCACCAGAATGTTCTTGACGTAGTCCGATCCACCCCAGCCGCCGACATAGGAGTACACGTGCTTGAACGCCGTCTTCTTCGCGTAAGGCGGCTGTCGGATGTTGTACTCATTGAACCGGATGGCGTGATTGCCGGGAGGCCAGTCACCACGGCGCGGGTGGTCGTATGGCCATTCCATCGAGCGCAGCTCTTGCTCGATGGGAAGCTTCTTCCCCGCCTCGAGGAGCAGCACCTTCATGCCCTTGGAGGTCAGGACGTGCGCGGCCATGCCGCCCGCCGCGCCCGAGCCGACCACCACCGCATCGTAGGTGCTGGACAGGTCCACGTCCTGCTCCTGCGATGCCCTGAAGCGAATGAGCGTCATCGGGAATGGTACCCGGGCTGAAAGCCCGGGCTCGGCATTCTGTGCGCAAACCCGGGCTGAGAGCCCGGGCTCGGCAGTCTGTGCGCCCTGTAAGGGCGCACACGGAGCCGAGCGCGCCCTCTCAGGGCGCGTAATATCGGAATCATGGTACCGACCGCCTCGACCGGCCGACCGTCGCCGTTGCCTCTTGACCGCCCTGCATCAGAACTCGAGTCCGCGGAGGTATTGGTAGTTCGCGCGCGCCGCCGCCAGCTCGTCCGCCGGCAGTTCCGCCCCTTCCTGTTCGACGTAGGCAGGCTTCTGCTCGAGCGACGGTACCGCCGCGAGAAAGCGCTTGAAGTCGAAAATCCCTTTGCCCAGCGCCGTGTCGCTGGACCGATCGGCGACAGAGTCCTTGAGATGAAAGCTCCAGAACCGATTGGGATACTTCTGGAGATACCATATGGGATCGCCGCCCCCCATCACCATGTTGCCGACATCGAGCTGGAGCCGAGTGACCGACGGATCCAGACGGCCGATGAAGACGTCGAGCGGCACCTGTCCGGCGATCGGCTTCTGGTGATACGGCTCGTTGTGAAATCCCAGCCAAATGCCGGCGCGGCGCGCGACCGCTCCCGCGACATTGAAGCGGTCGGCCCACTGCCGCCAATCATCGAGTGTCTGCTTGGTCCACCCGTCGAAATCGGGGACGAACAGGTACTCGTGACCCAGGAGCTTTGCCGTCTCGAGGCTGCGCTCCCATCCCACGAAAATCGTCTCGGCGGACATGTGGGCCGATGGCGCGCGCAGCCCTTCGTTTTTCAGCACGGCGGCGACTTGCGCGGGCGTGCGTCCGAACAGGTTGAAGGACCACAGCAGCTCGACGTCGGCATAGCCGATCGCCCGGATCGCCGCGAGTGTGCGGTCGGGATCCTGCGCCATCGCGTGACGGCAGGCATACGTCTCAAGACCGATCCGGTCCAGTCGCTTGGAAGAACGAACAGCATGTGCGGAGTGTGGCGCGAGCAGCCCGCCAGCGGCAGCCGCGCCCATCGTATGAAGAAAAGCGCGTCGTTTCATGCGCGCTAATCTACGGGTCGCAGAACGACTCGGCGAGCGATATCGTATCCGCATGATCACGCTCATCGCGATCGTCGCGTTCGTTGCCGGTGTGCAAGACACCGCCCTCTCCATCATTCCGAAGCCTGCGCAAATGACTCGCACAGCCGCGTCATTCGTCCTCACCCCGGGTACCGCGATCATCACGGACCGGTCGACCTATGACATCGGCATTCAGCTTGCCGACTGGTTGCAACCGGCTACGGGCTTCAGGCTCGCGGTCGTCGGCGCCGCGGGCAGCGGCGGCAGGGTGATTGCGATGCGCCTCGATCCGACGCTCGCGCGCCTCGGCGAGGAAGGGTACCGGCTGACCGTGACGCGGTCGCGGATCAGCATCCGCGCGTTCCGCCCGGCAGGGGCGTTTTATGCCGTGCAGACGCTCCGCCAACTGCTGCCGCCCGACATCTTCCGCGAGGCGCCCGTCGCCGGCGTGACCTGGTCGGTGCCGGGCGTGGAGATCGAGGACATGCCGCGCTTCCAGTGGCGCGGCGCGCATCTCGACGTTTCGCGGTCCTTCATGCCCAAGGAATTCGTCAAGAAGTACATCGATCTCCTCGCCCTTCACAAGCTGAACCGCTTCCACTGGCATCTGACCGATGACCAGGGGTGGCGAATCGAGATCAAGAAATATCCGCGGCTCACATCGGTCGGCGCCTGGCGCCGCAACTCACTGGTCGGCGTGCAACACGAGTATGCCGACACGCTGCAGTGGGTCTACGACAACGTTCCGCACGGCGGGTTCTATACCCAGGACGACATCCGCGAGGTCGTGGCGTACGCGCGGGCGCGATTCATCACGGTCGTGCCCGAAATCGAGATGCCCGGTCACGCGCAGGCCGCGATCGCGGCCTACCCCGAGCTGGGAAATGCGGGCCAGCAGCTCGAGGTGCTTCGGCGCTGGGGCGTCAACTCGAACATCTTCAACCCCGAAGACGCCACAGTGCGCTTCCTCCAGGACGTGCTCACCGAAGTCTTGGCGCTGTTCCCAGGGAAGTACATCCACATCGGCGGCGACGAAGCGGTCAAAGACCAATGGATCGCGAGCCCCCGTGCGCAGGCGCGCATGCGTGAGTTGGGATTGAAGGATGAACACGAGCTGCAGAGTTGGTTCATTCATCAGATGGACGCGTTTCTCACGGCGCGCGGGCGATCGCTCATCGGGTGGGATGAGATTCTCGAGGGCGGCCTCGCCCCGAACGCGACCGTGATGTCGTGGCGCGGGATGGAGGGCGGGATCGCGGCGGCGCTGGCCGGGCACGACGTCGTCATGACGCCGACGTCCAATACGTACTTCGATTACTACCAGTCTGAGGACAGAACGTCGGAGCCGCTGGCGATCGGCGGCTTCTTACCGCTGGACACGGTCTATGCGTTCGAGCCCGTCCCCGCCGCGCTCACTCCCGAGCAGGCGGCCCACATCCTCGGCACGCAGGGGCAGATCTGGACCGAGTACCAGCGTAATCCGAAGAACGTCGAGTACATGGTGTTTCCGCGACTGACGGCCCTTGCCGAGGTCGCGTGGACCCCGAGAAACCTGAGGAATTTTGCGGACTTCCGGGCGCGGCTCGCGAAACACACCGCCCGCCTGGCGGTGCTCGACGTGAACTACCGGCCCTTAAACTGACGGCCGGACGCGCCCTGAGAGGGCGCGCTCGGCTGCTCGTGCGCCCTTACAGGGCGCACACAACGCCGAGCCCGGGCTCTCAGCCCGGGTCTGTCCGTCGATACACCCGAACGTAGTCGACAAACATCGTGGCGGGAAAAACCGAATCGGACTGCGGATCGCCGTCGAAGTGGCCGCCGACCGCCTGATTGAGCAGCAAGAAAAACGACTGGTTGAAGAC
This sequence comes from Gemmatimonadales bacterium, assembly GCA_036002655.1. Taxonomy (GTDB): domain Bacteria; phylum Gemmatimonadota; class Gemmatimonadetes; order Gemmatimonadales; family GWC2-71-9; genus 20CM-2-65-7. Next base: position 13,057 of record DASYTD010000082.1, on the reverse strand, counting down.
CCAACTGCCGTACTGCTGCACGGCGGTACGCGACACCACGAAATGCACGTGGCCGTCCACAGAGTAGCGGATCGTCTGGGAATCCCATTCGACGCCGTAGACATGGAAATCGGTCGCGACGACGGGTCCGTACGCGTGTGCGAACGGGGTGTTGCCGGAGTAGCCCGGGCCGTGCACTGCCGAGCTCGTCGTATTCGGCTGGCTGCCGCGATTTTCCATGATGTCGAGCTCGCCACAGGCCGGCCACCCCGCCGTCCCAACATTCTCTCCCAGCATCCAGAACGCCGGCCACAGCCCCTGCCCCGCGGCGAGCTTGATACGCGCCTCGACGCGCCCGGGCAAGACGGAGACTTTGCCACGCGTCGTGATCTTCGCGGACGTATAGCGGCAGGGTCCGTAGTAACAGGTCAAGCCAGCGGGGGGGGGCGCCGTGCGGGCGACGATGGCCAGCTGTCCGTCGCCGTTCAGCGCGATGTTCTCGGTGGCCGAGCTGTAATACTCCTTCTCGTTGTTGCCCCACCCGCAATTGCCCTGCGCGCATCCGTCGCCGGTATCATAGCGCCAGTTGGCCGTGTCGATGCCCGTACCGGCCGGGCCCGAGAACTCATCGCCCCAGACCTGCGACCATGCGGGCGGGGGCGGGGCGGGCGGGGAAACGGGTGCGCCGGATGCGCACGCGAGTGCCGCGGCAACAACCAGCGCGCCTACCGTGCGATGGCTAACGGCTCGCGCAGAGCGCGACGGCGAGGAGGATCGCACAGGCCCCGGCGAGCAATGAGAGAAAGAAGCGGCGCTGATAATTCCGGCCGCGCGCCGTCAAGTCCGCGCTGCTGAACGGCACCGGCTCCCACCAGACGAGCGGTGTGCGGCGCTCGTAGCGGAGCTCGATCAGGCAGAATGTAGCGTAGATCCAACAGGTCGCGGCGATCAGCAATGCCGCGTAGTCGTAGGGCGAAGACGCCTCACAATTCCAGAAAAACATCGTGCCCAAATATACCTCCTCTATAAGTGTGCAGCTTTGCGCCAGTGCTCGGCGATGACGGCATGTCCCGCCGGGGTGGGATGGACGCCGTCGGCCGCCCAGTAATCCGGCGGCCTGGTGCGCACGCGCTGGTCGAAAACCGCTTGGAGCGGGACGAACGTGGCGCGCGCTTGTTTCGCGACTCGCGCCGCGGCCGCGCGGCGCATGTCGAATTCCGGAAACCAGCGTTGATCCACCGCCCCCACGCGCAGCACGAAGGGCTCGAGCACGATGAGGTGCACGCGCGGCAGTGCCCGGCGCGTATCCGCGAGCAGTGCGGCGTATTGCTGCTCGTAGTCCTGCACCGTTCCGGTGTACCCGCCGCTCAGCTTGTGCCAGAAATCGTTCACACCGATCAGGATGCTGAGCACGTCCGGTTGCAGATCGATGGCGTCCGTGGTCCAACGCTGCTGGAGATCGGGCACTTTGTTGCCGCTGATCCCGCGATTGTAGAACCGCAGCTCCTGACTCGCGCGCGCCGCGAGCACCGCCGAGGCGACGAGCAGCGGGTAGCCGGTGCCGAGCGCGCCCGCCGAATTGGGCTCGGCCGAGGTGCGATTGCGGCCGCAGTCGGTGATCGAGTCGCCCTGGAACAACACCACCGTCGCCTTGACCTCCGGCGCTTGCGATGCCCACGTCGTGGATCCTACTAGCGCCGCTGTCGTGGCGACGAAGTCACGTCGGTTCATGTTGAGACCGGGAGTCTCGCCGCGAACGGCCAGGTGCCAGCCTTCCACGACCACAGGCAGAAGCAGAGCGCGCCCAACACCAGCGCGCCGAGACCGAACGCGATCACGCTTGGCGGCGTCGTGGCAAAGATGAAGATCCACCCCAGCAGCGCAACGAGACTCGGCAGCGGATACAGCCACATCCGATAGGGTCTGGGCATATCGGGCGCCCGCCGCCGCAGCAGCGTGACCGCGCCGATCTGCCCAATGAATTGCACGAGAATCCGCATCGTGATCAAGGCGTCAATGACCGTCCCGAGCGATACGAAGCCGGCGAGGATCGACAGGATGCCCAACACGGCGAGCGACACGTACGGAAACCCTTGAGACGGATGCAGGCGCGCGAACACCCTGAAGAAGTAGCCGTCCTTGGCCGCGGCATACGGCACGCGCGAGTAGCCGAGCAAGAGCGCGAAGACGGAGCCGAACGCCGTCCACAGAATCATCGCCGTGAACACGGTCGCCAGCCCCTCGCCGTAGATCCGTTCCATGAAGATCGATACGACGAAGTTGGACTGCGGGTGTGACGCGGCGGGAACGAAATCGCGCCAGGGCAGGACGCCGATGATCGAGAAGTTGATCGCGACGTAGATGAGCGCAACCGCGACGGTGCTCAGCAAGATCGATCGCGGGATCACTCGGCCCGGATTCTCGACCTCATCGCCGATGTAGCAGACGTCGTAGTAGCCGAGGTAATCGTAGACGCCGATGCGCGACGCGGCGCCGAGTCCCAGGAAGAAACCGATAGAAAAGTTGAAGGCGCCCGGCGGAAAGTCGAAGGCGACGCGATGGTCGAAGTGTAGCGCCCCCGTCACGATCACGACCATGACGGTAAGGACCGTCCCGATCCACAGCGTCAGCGTGATCGTCGCGATGGATTTGATCCGGCGATAGAGCAGCGCGATGTTCACGAGGCCGATGATCGTCACGACCAGCATCGCCTGACGCGCCGTGATCCCCTTCCAGATGTAGCCGAGATACTGCGAGAAGCCGATGTATCCTGAGGCGATCTCGAGTGGGCCGCTCAAGATGAATTGCCACACGAACAGAAAGCCCATCAGCCGGCCGAGCTTCTCGGCGCCGAAGCCTTGGCGCAGATACCCGAACGAACCGCCCGATGCGGGCATGGCCGCGCCCAGCTCGCTCCACACCATGCCGTCGCACAAGACAATCACCAAGGCGACCAGCCAACCCAGCATTGCTTGTGGTCCGCCCAGCGCCGACATGAGCAGCGGGATCGTGATGAACGGTCCGATGCCGATCATGTTCGACATGTTGAGCGCCGTGGCGTGCAGCAGGCCAAAGCGGCGCACCATCGGAGCGGGGGCCGGCGGGGGCGGCGGGGGCGGCGTCGCTGGTGACGTCACGTGATCTGGTTAGTCGTCCTTCGATTGATGACGATGCAACCGCAGCTCGAGGTGGCGTCGCACGTCCGGCCACTCGCTCGCGAGAATGCTGTACATCACGACGTCGCGCACCGTTCCGTCGCGGCGGGCGCCGTAATGGCGAATCACACCGTCCTTCTTCGCGCCCAGCCCTTCGATCGCCCGCTGCGATCGGAAATTGAAGTTGTCGGTCCTGAGTCCCACGACTTGGCAACCCAGCGCGTCGAATGCGTGAGTCAGCAACAGCAGCTTGCACGTCGTATTGACGTGGCTGCGCTGCCGGCTCTGCGCGTACCACGTGTACCCGATTTCCAGCCGATCGATCGCCGGCACGATGTCGTGGTAGCGCGTGGAGCCGATGATCGCGCCGCTCGCCACGTCGCGGACGATCCACGGAAGCGTGTGGCCCTCGCGCTGTCCCTTCAACGCATCGGAGACGTACGCGGGCATGCCATCGGGAGGCGGCACCGCGACGAACCAGAGCTCCCACAGCCGGCCATCGCCGGCCGCCGCCACGAGCGCGTCAGTGTGCGCCTCCGTCAGGGGCTCGAGACGGACGCCGTGGCCCTCGAGAACGACGGGCTGCGCGTGGATCACGTCAACGGATCACGCGCTCACGGACCCGAGAAGCCGATGACGACGCCTCCGGGTGCGTCTTCTTCTTCGGCGACCGTTTGGTCGTCCGGCGTGATTTCTTCGGCATACTCATCCAGTTCGGGTTCGTGCCAATAATACTCACTCACCTAATACTTTGATGATCACGCGCTTCTTGCGCTGCCCGTCCCATTCGCCATAGAACACGCGCTGCCAGGGACCGAAGTCGAGCTTCCCCGCCGTAATCGGGACGATCACCTCGTGACCGATGGTGAGGCTGCGCAGGTGCGCCGCCGCATTGTCCTCGCCGGTTTCGTTGTGGCGATAGCGCTTGGGATCCCACGGCGCGATCGTCCCCTCGAGCCATTTCAGGATGTCTTCCCATAACCCCGATTCGTGATCGTTGACGAAGACCGATGCCGAGATGTGCATCGCGCTCACCAGCACGATCCCCTCGCGCACCCCGCTCTTCTCGACCTCGCCTGATACCTCGTCGGTGATGTCGATGATCTCCTGCCGCCGCTTGGTGTTGAACCAGAGGTAGTGAGTATGAGATTTCACGGGACTCCTCACGTGCGTCGTGCGGGGTGCGTCGTGCGTCGTACGTGTGATCGTGGTCAAACGCAGAGTTTACACCCACGCACGACGCACCACGCACGACGCACGGTTGGGTCGACCGTGTCGATTTGTCACATCTCGCCCAAGTGCCTAGATTGGCGCCAAATATGGCGTCTCCACTCCCCTTCCGGCGGCGAATCTTTCTCATCCTCGTCGTCATGACGGTCGTGCCGACGGTGTTGGCGGTCGCCGGCTGGGTGCTGTCGGTCCGGCGTCTGCTGCCCGCCGCGGGCGCACGCGCGTCAACCGAACGCGTCGCCGCCACCGCACGCTCGCTGCTCGAGGGCGTGGACACGCTCCACCTGACGATCCGCGAGCGCGCGCTGCTGCGCCACCATTTGAACGAGGTTTCGGCCTCCGTCAGCCTCGCGCGTCGCGCCGAAACATTTCTGCGCTACTACACGGCCGGCATCGCCGTGGTCATCCTGCTCCTCGGCGCGGCCGTTCTCTATGCGGCCGTAAACTTCGCGGGCCACCTCTCGCGCCAGCTCTCGCGTCCCATCGATGAGCTCGTGGGCTGGACGCAGCTCATCCGACGCCACGAGCCGTTGCCCGGCGGCCCGCCGACCCGCGGCGCCCCTGAATTCGAAGCCCTGCGCCAAGCCCTCCGCGAGCTGGCCGCGGCCCTCGTCGCCGCGCGCGAGCGTGAGCTCGAAGCCGAACGGCTGCGCGCGTTCCGCGAAGTGGCGCGGCGCGTCGCGCACGAGATCAAGAATCCGCTGACATCCATGCGGATCGCCGTGGACCAACTCGGACGGGCGGACGGGCGGACCGGCGGACGGGCCGACACGGCGATTCAGGTTCTATCGGCCGAAACCGATCGTCTGGACCGCCTGGCCAGAGAATTCTCCGAGTTCGGGCGGCTCCCCGAAGGGCCGCGGAGCGAGGTGGATCTCGTCGAGCTGCTCGAGGAGCTGGGGCGCACAGGTGTGCCAGGCGAGGTTGCGGTGCGACTCACGACGCACGACGGACGACGCACGGTTCTCGGACACTACGAGCCGCTGCGTCGCGCGTTCGCCAATCTGTATCGCAACGCCGCCGAAGCGATGCAGGGTCACGGCACGATCGACGTGACGGTCACGGGCGACGGCGCCGGACTGGCCATCACCATCGCCGATCACGGGCCGGGCATTCTCCCTGAGCTGCGCCAGCGCGTGTTCGAGCCGTATTTCACGACGAAGCACGACGGCACGGGCCTCGGCCTCGCGCTCGTGCGGGTGACGCTCGAGGCGCACCGCGGCACCATCAGCGTGAGCGAGACTCCGGGCGGCGGCGCGACCTTCGCGATCGTCTTTCCTCCACCACTTTCGTGAGCCCGCGCGTTTTGCTCGTCGACGACGAGGCCAACATCCGCCGCATGGTCGGCGCGCTGCTGCAATCGGACGGCTTCGAAACCGTCGAAGCGCCCGACGGCAATGCGGCGATGACGCGGCTCGTCGAGGACTCGCCCGACGTCGTGCTGCTCGACCTCATGATGCCGCCCGGGCCCGACGGGCTCGCCACGCTCGAGCAGATCCGCAAGCGCGCGCCGCATGTGCCCGTCGTGATGATGAGCGGCAAGGCCAATCTCGCCGACGCGGTCCGCGCCACCAAACTCGGCGCCTTCCAGTTCCTCGAGAAGCCGCTCACGCCCGAAGGCGTGCTCGTGGCGCTGCGCAGCGCGTTGGAGCTGGGCCGCACGCTCGCCGAGAACAAGCGGCTGCACGAGCAGCTGGGCCACGACGATCCGCTGGTGGGAACGAGCGCCGCCATGGAAGCGCTGCGCGCGCTGATCGCGCGCGTCGCGCCCACCGAATCGCGCGTCCTGATCACGGGCGAGTCGGGCACCGGCAAGGAGCTCGTCGCCTCGGCGATCCATCGGCAGAGCGCCCGCGGCAACAAACCGTTCGTGACCGTCAACAGCGCCGCCCTGCCCCGCGATCTCGTCGAGTCGGAGATGTTCGGCCACGAGCGCGGCGCGTTCACCGGCGCGACGGAGCGGCGTTTGGGACGCTTCGAGCTGGCGGATGGCGGCACCTTGTTTCTCGACGAAGTCGGCGACTTGGGGGCGGAGGCGCAGGCGAAGCTGCTGCGCGTGCTCGAGAGCGGCGTCGTGGAGCGCGTCGGCGGCGAGCGGCCCTTTGCCGTAAACGTGCGCGTCATCGCGGCGACCAACAAAGACCTCCAGCAGGCGGTGCGACAGGGGCAGTTCCGCGAGGACCTCTGGTTCCGGCTCAACGTGCTGCCGATTCACATCGCGCCGCTGCGCGAACGGCCCGAGGACGTGCCGCCCCTGGTCCGCCATTTCGCCGGCCGGTTCGCGGCACGGCTGGGCCGCCCCGTGAAGTTCGACGCGGGCGCGGTGCCGCTCCTCGCCACCTACGCGTGGCCCGGGAACGTGCGCGAGCTCGCGAATATCGTCGAGCGGATGGCGATTCTTGCAATGGCGGAGCTCATCACTGCGGCAGACGTCGCGCGCGTGCTGCCGCAAGATGGTCCGGGCGCGCGCGTGAGTACCGCGGCAGACGGCGGCGACGCTCCGTGGCGGGACATCGCGCTCACCGAAACGCTCGATCAGTACGAGCGCGAGCTGATCGCGAAAGCGCTGTCGATCTCGCGCGGCAACGTGGCGGAAGCGGCGCGCCGCCTGCTGACCGACCGCGCCAATCTCTACCGGCGCATGCGGCGCCTCGGCATCGAACCACCGCGCAACAATTTCGGCTCTAACGAAAGCTGACCTATGCTCGCCTTTCTGTTGGCTGTGGCAGTGCAGGACACCACGATCGTGATTCACCCCGACAGCTCGAGCGTCTCACTCGAGGCGCGCGCGCTGCCGCGCGTGGTGTCCGACGAAATCATCCGCTTCTACAACGCGCCGGGCACCACGCGGCTGGTCGGCCGCACCCGGCTGCCGCGCGGCAACGAGTGGCGCGGCAACGTCGCCGTGCGCAACGGGCCCGTGCTCGTCGCGGGCCGCGTGCAGGGAACGCTCGTCGTGATCAACGGCGATTTGCTGTTCGACACGGGCGCGGAAGTGACCGGCGACGTGATCGTCGTCGGCGGTATCGCGGATGATACCGCGAAGGCGCGGATCGGCGGGGAGGTGCGCCAGTACCGCGAGCCGCTGCTGTACCGCCTCCGCCGGGAGGGCGACGAGATCGTGTACGCGCCCAATCTGCGGCGCCGGCTGTGGAATCCCGGCGCGCGCGTCTCGTGGGGAACGGCGGACTCGCGTTCCTCGCTCACGATCGCCACGGGCGGGACCTTCAACCGGATCGAAGGGCTGCCGATCGTCTTTGGTCCGCTATTCGATTGGAAGATCGAGCGGAATTTCCGGCTGCGCGTGGATGCGCTGGGTGTATTCCGGTCCGCCGGCGACTTGTCGGACAAGCGCAGCGACCTCGGCTACATGTTCCGCAGCGAGCTGCGCTCCGGCGACGTCCGCTCGATGGGCTTCGGCCTGCGCGCCTTCGACGTCGTCACCCCGGTGGAGGATTGGGGACTGCGCAACGCCGAGATCGGCTGGAGCGCGTTTCTCTTCGGGCGCGACTACCGCGACTACTATCTGAATAAAGGATGGGCGGCACGCGTGTTCGCGCAGCCCGAGCGGCAGATCGCGCTGTCGCTCGAGCTGCGGCGCGAGTGGCAGACGAGCGTCGCCAACCAGGACCCGTGGACGGTGTTCCGCAATTCGAACATCTGGCGCACCAACCCGCCGATCGATGAAGGTCACTATACCACGCTCGCCGCGAACGCCTCGCTCGACACGCGCAACGACGTCGAGGAGCCGACGTCCGGCTGGCTCGTGCGCACCACGCTCGAGCATTCGCGCAGCAACGACGTCGTGCCGCAGGCGGGCGTACCGGCGACGGTGCGCGACTCGATCCCGACCAGCGGCGCGTACCGCTTCGACCGCGTGTTTCTGGATGTCCGGCACTACGCCCGCATCAATCCGTCCGGACGGGTGAACGTGCGGCTCGTCGCCGGCGGTTGGGTTGGCGGCGATCCGCTGCCGCTGCAGCGGCGGCTCTCGCTCGGCGGTCCCGATCCGATGCCCGGGCATCCGTTCCGCGCCAGCGCGTGCAACAATGCCTTCGCCGATCCCGCGTTCGCCAACTCGCTGGTCGCGGCGTGCGATCGTGTGATTGCGTTTCAGACCGAGTACCGCGGACACGTGAAGCTCAACTGGAGCTACAACCCGTGGAAGGACGACAAGCCGGACCGCGACGAAGGCACGGGCTCACTCTTCTGGATGGAAGGGCTCGACGTCATCGTCTTCGCCGACGCGGGCCAGGCGTGGCTCGTCGGCAACGGGCCCGGCCGCGTGCGCGCCGGCCAAATCCCAAAACTCGATAACTGGCTCGTGGACGTGGGGCTGGGGGTGGATTGGGGTGGCTTCGGGGTGTACATCGCCAAGGCGGTGACTAGCGGCGAACGACTGCGCTTCACGGTCCGGCTCGATCACCGGTTCTAGAGTGCGCCCACTCTGGGGAGGGGGTCTGGCAATCGCCCTGGCCCTCACGCCACACGTGGGGATCGCGCAGTCCCCCACGCTTACCGTGACGCTGCAAAGCAACACGCCGCGCGTCCGCAGCACGGGCCTGTTGTCCGACGGAAAATTCGTCGGACTGATGCGCTCCGGGTTTCCGCTGCGGCTCCATTACCGTCTCGAGCTGTGGAAAGTGCGCGCCAGCTGGTTCGATCAATTCGTGCGCGAGGTCACGTGGGACGCCGTGGCGCGCAACGATCCGCTCGCCGACGACTTCGTGCTGATCCGCCAGGGCGGCAACGTGAGCCGCTACTCGACGCCGGAAGAGCTGTCGGCGGCGCTCGACATTCCCTACACCGTCACGCTGCGGCCCAGCTCGACCTCGGGAGGACGCTATTACTTCCTCGCGCGGCTCGAGGTGACGACCCTCAACGACACCGATCTCCAAGAATTGTCGCGCTGGCTGTCGGGCGACGTCGGGCCGGTCGTGTCCGGCGAGGGGAGTTTTGGAGAAGCGTTGGCGCGCGGGGCGCAGCGCGTGCTGGTGCGGCTGGCGGGCCTGCCGCGTCAGCGGCTCGAGGCCCGGAGTCCTACGATCCGAATTGACGGTCGATAGCGGCGCGGATTTCGGTCAGCGATTTCCCCTGCCCGGCCATCCCGCCCGCCAGCGTCGCCTCTCCCATACAGATATCGCAGTACGCGCCGTGCTCGGTCTCAAAGCACGTGAGCAGGGAGCGGTGTCCGGCGTGCTTCGAGCAGTCGCAGTGGCAATACACGCCATCGAGAGTGGCGGCTGCGCCGCGCGCCGCGGCGTAGGCCTCGTGAGCGCCCGGGGTCCGGGGGATGAACGCATCGGGCAGGACCTTGGCCGCCGTGATGCCGGGCCGCGGCGTCGGATGCTGCGACCCTCCCGCGGGGCGCGTGAAGAAGACGACCCCGGCGAGCGCAGCTGCCGCCGCGCCTGCCACCACCCAGGCTGCTCTTGCCATTACATCGCCTCGAGGGTCGCGAGCACGTCGGCGCCGTAGAACAGCCGGATGTACTTCGCCTGCGTCCGCGTGAGGCGGCGTACCGCCCACGAGAGATGCACGAAGTGCGGCTCGTGCGGCGAGCGCAGGGGATGCATCCCCACTTCCTCGGGGAGCAGGTTGCCCTTGCGGGTGTTGCAGCTCGAACAGGCCGTCAGGACGTTGGTCCAGGCATTCGTGCCGCCGCGGGACAGCGGGACGAGGTGGTCGCGGGTGAGACACTCGCGCTGCCGCAGCTCCTGCTGCGAGCGACCGCAGAACTGGCAGCGGTAGTTATCGCGCGCGAACAGGAATGTGTTGGTGACTTGGCGGCGGAAGCGGCGGGGGACGTGGACGAAGCGAACGAGGCGAATGACTGCGGGACGGGGAATCGCGAGTCGCTCGCTATGGACCGGCGTGCCCTCCGCCTCTACTACCTCAGCCTTGCCGTCAATAACGAGCCGCAGTGCCCGGCGCACGGGCACCATGGTCAGCGGCTCGAATGAGGCGTTGAGGGCTAGGCAGCGCATGCGATATGCTAATACCGACCAGCAACTTGCAGCAAGTGAGGGATTTACGAGCTCGCTGCGGGCTGAAACGCGCGTCGTAACTCGTCTATTTGCGACTCGACTGAGACACGTGACGCACCTCCAGGCGTCGCACGGCTTTCCACGCTCTGCTCCCAGTTCCCGAGCTGCGCCAACGCCGGTCCCAAAGCCGGATGGATCTCGGTTGCCACTTTGGCGGGCACCTGATCGAGCGCGACTCCCGCCTGCTCGGCCGCGCGTACCAACTTGCCGATCAATCCGTGGCTTTCGCGGAACGGCACGCCCGCTTCGACCAGCAAATCTGCGAGATCTGTGGCTCGCATCGCGGGGTCGAGCGCGGCGGCCATACGCTCGGCGTTCACGGTGAGCGTGTCGATCGCCCCGGTGACCGCCGGCAATACCGTCGCGAGCGTATCACACGCGTCGAACAGCAGCGCTTTGTCTTCCTGCAAGTCTTTCTGGTAGCCGGCGGGAATTCCCTTCAAGGTCGTCAGCAGCGCAACGAAATCGCCGAGCAGTCGTCCGGCCTTGCCGCGCGCCAGCTCGAAGACGTCGGGATTGCGTTTCTGCGGCATCAGGCTCGAGCCGGTGCTGAAGCTGTCCGCCAACGTGACGAATCCGAACTCACCGCTCGCGTAGATGATCAGCTCGGCGCCGAGGCGGGAGAGATGCGTGCCGATGAGCGCGATCGCGAACAGCACGTCGGCGACGAAATCGCGGTCGCCCGTCGCGTCCAGGGCGTTCGGCGAGATGGCGCGGAATCCCAGTGCCTCCTTAAGGAGCACGCGGTCCACCGGGAATCCGGAGCCGGCGAGCGCGCCGGAGCCGAGCGGCAGCTCCGCCGTGCGGCGGCGCGCGTCGGCCAGCCGCTGGCGATCGCGGACGAGCGGCCAGGCGTGGGCGAGCAGCACGTAGGCCCAGCGCACCGGCTGCGCCCGTTGGCCGTGGGTGTAGCCTGGAAGGAGAGCGTCAAGGCCGTCCTTTGCTCTCGTGACCAACGCATGGCCGAGCGCCGTCACGGCGGAGTCCAACTCGTCGATTGCACCCAGCGTCCAGAGGCGGAGATCGGTGACGACCTGGTCGTTGCGCGAGCGGCCGGTGTGCAGTTTGCCGGCCACGGCGCCGATCTCGGCGTAGAGCAGGCGCTCGACGAGCGTATGCACGTCTTCGTCGGGCGCGCCGACCGCGGCCCCGTCCGCGAGCTTGTCGGCGACGCGATCGAGGCCTTCGAGCAGCTGCGCTTCCTCGGCAGGCGACAGCACGCGAGCGCGGCCGAGCGCGTGCACCCACGCCTTGCTGGCCGCGACGTCCTGCGGCCAGAGGCGGTGATCAATGGGGAGACTGCGATTCAGCGCGTCGAGCGCTTCGCTCGGTCCGAGAGCGAAGCGCCCACCCCACATCTGATGGAGGGGAGTATCAGCTTGCTGGGACATCCGTGCGCTCAGCGGCGAGCCCGGCACCGATCCTGATGGCGAGCCCGTAGAGCCGGATGAAGCCTTCCGCGTCCTTCTGGTTGTAGACGTTGTCCTTGCCGAACGTCGCGTACGACGGCTGATAGAGCGCGTACGGGCTTTCGCGGCCGGCGACGATGACGTTCCCCTTGAACAGCTTGAGGCGGACCGTGCCGGTCACGTGCTTCTGCGTGGCGGTGACGAGCGCGTCGAGCGCTTCCCGCTCCGGCGTCCACCAGCGGCCGTCGTACACCAGATCGGCGTAGCGCAGCGCCAACTCGTCCTTCATGCGGAGGGTGCGCCGGTCGAGCACCATTTGCTCGAGCTCGCGATGCGCGGCGTACAGCACGGTGCCGCCGGGCGTCTCGTAGACACCGCGCGACTTCATGCCGACCAGCCGGTCCTCGACGATGTCGGCGCGGCCGACGCCATGCTCGCCCCCGACTTCGTTCAACTGCTCCAGCAGCTCGACGGGACCGAGCGGCACGGCATCCACACTGACGGGATTGCCTTCCTCGAATCCGATCGTGACGACGACCGGCTCATCCGGCGCCTCGAGCGGATGCTTCGTCATCATGAAGATGTGCTCGGGCGCTTCCTGCGACGGATCTTCGAGGATGCCGCCCTCGTGCGAGCAGTGCCACAGGTTGCGGTCGGTCGAGTACGGTTTCTCGGCCGTCGCGTGCACCGGCACACCCTTCGCGTGGACATAGGCGATGAGATCTTCGCGGCCTTGGAATTTCCATTCGCGCCAGGGCGCGATCACCTGCAGGTCCGGCGCGAGCGCCGCATACGTCAGCTCGAAGCGCACCTGGTCATTGCCTTTGCCCGTGCAGCCGTGCGCCAGGGCGGTCGCGCCCAGCCGCTGCGCCACGGCAACCTGATGCGCGGCGGTGAGCGGTCGCGCCATCGAGGTGCCGAGCAGGTATGTGCGGGCGTAGACGGCGCCGGCGCGCAGCGTCGGGAAGACGAAGTCGCGCACGAATTCCTCGCGCAGGTCTTCGACGAGGCAGTCCTCGGCGCCGGAGCGCTTCGCTTTTTCGACGAGTCCCTGCAGCTCCCCCGCGCCCTGCCCCACGTCCGCGGCGAAACAGACGACGCGCGCGCCGTAGGTCTCGCGCAGCCAGGGGACGATGGCGGAGGTATCGAGCCCGCCCGAATAGGCGAGCACTACGAGGGGACCGGGGAGACCGCGGCCGTTGGGTTGTTTATGCATACGTGTGAATAAAAATACACC
>DASYTD010000081.1:0-5131 GCA_036002655.1 Gemmatimonadales bacterium | reverse complement strand
CAGCGGATCGGGCACGGCACGAGACTCGCGGAAGATCCGGCACTGCTGGAAGAAGTGGTCGCGCGCAAAATCCCGCTGGAGATGTGTCTCACCAGCAATGTGCACACCCACGTGGTCGCGTCGGTGGCGGAACATCCCTTTCGGCGCTATTTCCAGCAGGGCGTCGTCGTCACGCTGAATACCGATGGCCCGCTGACCGACGGCATCACCCTGACCGACGAATACTTCCTGGCGCATGCCGTGCTGGGCCTCTCGCCTGATGAGCTGGCGCGCGTCGTGCTGAACGGCTGCGAGAGCGCGTTTCTCCCGGAATACGAAAAAGTCGCATTGGTGTCCCGCGTGCAGAGCGAACTCGAAGGGGGATGGGGGGGAACTCTCTGATGTCCTGGCGCCGGGTGGTGTTCGCGTTCGCCGTCACATTCGTGTGTGCGCTGATCGTCTTCACGTTGCCGCGCTTCGTGTTCAACACGTTGAGCGGCGCAACCGTCCAGACTCCCCAGGACACGACGAAAGCTCAGGTCGTTCAACCCGCACCAGCCGCGCCGGTCCAGCCGGCACGTTCAATTCCATCACGACTAACGGGAGTCTTCGGGCTCGTGCTGATCCTCGGCATCGGCGTCGCCTTGTCACGCAACCGCCGCGCGATCAGCTGGCGCGTGGTCGCCTGGGGCGTCGGGCTGCAGCTGGCGTTTGCGGTCTTCGTGCTCCGCGTCCCGATCGGCCAAAAGATCTTCAGCGCACTGGGCGCCGTGGTGACGAAGATCCTCAGCTTCTCCTATGCCGGCTCGGAATTCGTATTCGGCGAGATCGGCAAGCAGCACTCGAGCATCGGCGTCGTGTTCGCGTTCCAGATCATGCCCGCCATCATCTTCGTCTCCGCGCTGTTCGCGATCATGTACTACCTCGGCATCATGCAGGTCGTCGTGAAGGCGTTCGCGGTGGCGATGAACAAGATCATGGGCGCGAGCGGTGCGGAGAGCCTCAACGTCGCCGCGTCCATCTTCATGGGACAGACCGAAGCGCCGCTCACGATTCGTCCCTTCCTGCCGCGCATGACCCGCTCGGAGCTGATGACGGTGATGACCGCGGGGATGGCGCACGTCTCCGGCTCGATCATGGCGGCCTACATCGCGTTCGGCATCGAGGCGCGCCATCTGTTGACCGCCGTGATCATGACGGCGCCGGGCACGATCATGATGGCGAAGATCCTCGAGCCAGAGACCGAAGTGCCCGAGACGCTCGGAGGCGTGAAGGTCGACATCCCACGCACCGACGTGAACGTGCTCGACGCAGCAGCGCGCGGAACGAGCGAGGGACTGCAGCTGATGCTCAACGTGATCGCGATGTTGATTTCGTTCATCGCGCTCATCGCGCTCGTGAACGGCTTGTTCGGCTGGGTGCACGGGTACATCGACTGGTTCCCGGCCAGCCTGCAAACTGTGCTCGGCTGGATATTCCGGCCGATTGCCTGGGTCATGGGCGTGCCGTGGCACGACAGCGGCACGATCGGAGGACTACTGGGCGAGCGCATGGTGATCAACGAGTTCATTGCCTATGCGCATCTCGGACCGCTCAAGGGCAGCCTCGATCCGGTGTCATTCACCATCGCGACCTTCGCGCTGTGCGGGTTCGCGAATCTCAGCTCGGTGGGGATTCAGATCGGCGGCATCGGCGCCCTGGCGCCGGATCGCAAGCACGACCTGGCCCGCCTCGGATTCCGGGCGATGATCGCCGGCACACTGGCCAACTTTCTCTCGGCGACGCTCGCGGGCATCCTGTTGTGAAAAGGAAGGGGGATGGGGGAACGGGGACGGGGGCTGTAACGGCGGCAACAGATGCAGTGAAGCAGCGCCTGGGCAACCTCAAGCCTCGTGTCGCAATCGTCCTCGGTTCGGGGCTCGGCTTTCTGGCGGATGAAGTCGCCAACCCGATTCGCATTCCTTATCACACCATCCCCGGTTTCCCCGAACCCGGCGTGGCGGGCCACAAGGGCGAGCTTGTCGCGGGAACGCTCGAGGGTGTGCCCGTCATCGTCCAGGCGGGGCGTTTTCATCTTTATGAGGGCCATCCGGCCGCGGTGGCGGGGTTGCCGGCGCGCGTCTTTGCCGAGCTCGGCGTCGAGATCTTGATTGTCACGAATGCAGCGGGCGGGGTGCGGCGCACGTTTCCGGGTGGAACCCTCATGCTGATCGCCGATCACATCAACCTGATGTGGCGAAATCCTTTGATCGGGCAGCCCGAACCGGGCGAGCAGCGCTTTCCCATCATGCACGAGCCGTACGACGCAGAGCTCCGGACGCTCGCGCGCACCGTCGCGCGCGAGGCTGTGATTCCCCTCGACGAGGGCGTCTACGCGGGCCTGCTCGGTCCATCGTACGAGACGCCATCGGAAGTGCGGATGCTGGAGCGTCTGGGGGCGGATGCCGTCGGAATGTCCACGGTGCCGGAGGTGCTGGTCGCGCGGTCGCGTGGGGTGCGGTGCCTGGGCTTTTCCTCTATTACCAACCCGGGAGCCGGCATCACGGGCGAGGCGCTGTCTCACCAAGAAGTGCTTGCCGTCAGCTCACAAGTGGCCCGCCGGCTCTCGGTGGTCGTGAAAGGAGTTCTGGGCAGCCTGACGTTGGTTTAATCCCTTCCTGACAGTTCGTTTGCAACCTTTTCTCTCCTGCTTCTGTCATATGGAGCGACAACCGCCGCGCGCTCGCCGTCAGCGTTCGCGACCGGGGTTCACCGTTCACCTCAGCTCCGGACGCATCATGACGACGACGCTCCAGTTGCTTCTCGCCCTGGCGGGCGTTCAGCCGCCAGTCGCCGCAGTCGATTCACCGCCACCGGCACCGCCGCCGCCCACGCAGCTCCGCGCGGTTCGGCTCTCCGGTGGGCAAGCGGTCACCATCGACGGTCTGCTGCGTGAGTCGCTCTGGCAAGCAGCCGAGCGGGTGACGGGATTTACGCAGCGCGACCCGACTGAAGGGGCGGTGCCGACCGAGAGCACCGTCGTCTACATCACGTATGACGACGCGGCGCTCTACATCGCTGCACGGCTGTACGATTCGCATCCCGACTCGATCGTGGCCCGTCTGGCGCGCCGCGATGAAGGCACCAGCTCCGACCGCTTCCAGGTGTTCATCGATCCCTATCACGACAAGCGCAGCGGCTTCTACTTCGGGATCAGCGCCGCGGGGACGCTGTATGACGGCACGCTCTACAACGACGACTGGGACGACAACACCTGGGACGGTGTGTGGGAAGGGAAGGTGACGCGGGACGCGCAGGGTTGGACCGCGGAGCTGCGCATTCCCTACTCGCAGCTGCGATTCGTCAAGCGCAGCGAGTACGTCTGGGGCATCAA
Source organism: Gemmatimonadales bacterium (assembly GCA_036002655.1). Lineage (GTDB taxonomy): Bacteria > Gemmatimonadota > Gemmatimonadetes > Gemmatimonadales > GWC2-71-9 > 20CM-2-65-7. The sequence goes on along the minus strand of DASYTD010000081.1, from coordinate 1,779 downwards.
TTTCCGCCGCGACATCGCGCGCAAAAACGAGTTCGATTACATCGCCTATACGCCGAAAGACGGCCGTGGCTTCGTGTCACGGTTCCCGGATCTGTTGGGTATCGAGCGCATCCAGCCGCCCCGGCGCCTGGAAATCATGCCGTATGCGACGAGCCGCGCGGCATTCACGCGCCGCCCCGTCGGGGATCCGTTCAACGACGGCTCGAAGTTCGACCCCGGGTTCGGAGCCGACGCGCGGATCGGGCTCGGCTCAAATCTGACCCTCAACGCCACGGTCAATCCTGACTTCGGCCAGGTCGAGGTCGACCCGGCCGTGGTGAACCTCAGCGACCGCGAGACGTTCTTCAACGAGAAGCGGCCCTTCTTCGTCGAGGGCTCATCGATCTTCGAGTTCGGGTACGGCGGCCAGAGCAACTTCTGGGGATTCAACTGGTCCGGACCGAGCTTCTTCTACAGCCGGCGCATTGGTCGCTCGCTGTCGCTGCCGAGCGCGCCGGACAAGGGATACGTCGACGGACCCGACGGGGCGCACATCCTTGGCGCGGTGAAGCTGACGGGCAAGGTCGCGGGCAGCTGGAATGTGGGTGGCCTGACGGCCGTCACGGCCCGTGAACGGGCCACGCTGCAGGACAGCCTCGGCGCGCGCTGGGGTCAGGAAATGGAGCCGCTCGCGGCGTACGGCGTGTATCGCGCACAGAAGGAGTTCGACAAGGGGCGGCAGGGACTCGGATTCATATCCACGATCGCCGGCCGCGCGTTCGATGATCCGAGCTTGCGCGATACCCGCAACAGCTATTCCACGACGTTGGGCGCCGACGGCTGGATCTTTCTCGATTCTTCGAAGACGTGGGTCACGACCGCATGGGTGGCCGGGTCGCGGATCGCGGGCTCGCGTGCCCGCATCACCACCGTGCAGAACAGCTCGGCGCACTACTTCCAGAGGCCCGATGCGGCGACCGTGTCTGTGGACCCCAACGCCACTTCGCTCACCGGTACGGCGGCGCGAGTGACGCTCGCGAAGCAGCGCGGCAACACATTCGTGAACTCGGCTTTCGGAGTGATCTCGCCCGGATTCGACGCGAACGATCTCGGCTTCCTAGCGCGTACGGGCTACATCAACATGCATCTCGGCGGCGGCCACAACTGGACCAAGACCGGCAAAGTGTTCCGCTACGCCGAGACGGGAGCCGCGCTGTTTCGGAACTATGACTGGGACGGCAACATCAGCTGGTCCGGTGCCTTCAATTTCGGGTACGTGCAATTCCTCAACTACTACTGGATCAATTGGAACGCGGCGTATAATCCGTGGACGGTCGACAGTCGCCTCACGCGCGGCGGGCCGACGATGTTGCTGCGCCCCGGATATCAGTTCGGGATCGACCTGGGATCGGACAGCCGCAAGACGGTCATGTTGGGTGGCGGTGTGTTCACGTATTTCCGCTCGGCGATTGACGCCGAGCGGTCGTTCTACGTCAACGTCCAATACCGCCCTGCTGCCAACGTGTCGCTGAGTGTGGGCCCGAACCTGTCTCAGCGAGGCGATCCGCTTCAGTACGTGGGCACGTTCGTCGACACGACCGGCGGTGCGCCCAACACGTACAACACCCACTATGTCTTCGGCTTGATCAAGCAGACGGAGCTGTCGGCGGCGATTCGCATGAACTGGACGTACAGCCCCACGCTGTCGCTGCAGTTGTATGCACAGCCGCTGATCTCTGCCGGTCGTTACGAGTACTTCCAAGAGCTGGCCCGGCCGCGCAGCGCCGACTTTACGCGGTA
>DASYTD010000080.1:0-4962 GCA_036002655.1 Gemmatimonadales bacterium | reverse complement strand
CCGGGATTGTCGGACACGAGTTTTGCGCCCGAGATCTGGTCGTATGGGCTCCGCAATCCGTGGCGCTTCTCGTTTGATCGCGGGACCGGCGACCTCTACATCGCCGATGTGGGGCAAGGCGCGTGGGAGGAAGTGAACGTCTCACCGGTGGCGGTGCAGGCCGGCCGAGGAGCGAACTTCGGCTGGAATACTATGGAAGGGCAGCACTGTTATCCGCCGGCCACTCAGTGCACGACGACCGGACTTGTTCTGCCGATCCTCGAGTACCCGCACGCGGGCGGTTCCTGCTCCATTACGGGTGGGTATGTCTATCGTGGCTCGCGGATCGCGGACCTTCCCGGTCACTATTTTTACGCCGATTTTTGCACCGGTTTCGTGGGAAGCTTCCGCTATACCGGCAGCGCGACCTCGCCGCTCGACTGGTCGCCGTTGTTGTCACCCGGCCCGCAAATCAGCTCATTTGGGCAGGATGCGGCTGGACAGCTGTATATCCTGCAGCTGACGGGGGCTGTGAATCGGATAGTTCCGAGTCCTTGAGAGAAGCCCCGGGGTTCGGTTTGAACCGTGTTCTAAAGAACCGGCTTCGGCGAAGACACACGCCCTTAAGGGCGCTCGATGTAGCCGAGCCGGTCCTTCAGGACACGGATACCAATCCACCACCCAATTACCAGTCCCGACACTGCACCAATCCATTCATTCACCGGTGTCATCTTCAGGCTCGTAATCAGCGGAACGAGCAGCAATCCCAGCCCCACTAGCCCGATCGCTGCGCCGGTCACCTCGTCCCGCAGTCTTTCCCCGCGCCCCTTCGCCGCCCAGTAGCCTACACCAATCACGCAGCCTGCAATCCACAGCGAGTTGATCATCGCCAGCAACCAGCCGGGGAACCGCTCCGGATAGAAGATCAGCTTCCAGGCGTCGCCGAGGGTGTAGCCGAGGGCGCAGTGTTCGACGGTGCGGAGGCCGAGGCAGACGCCGTGCGCGTCGCGCCAGGTGCCGGCGGTGAAGCTGTCGGCCGGCGCGATGGCGGTGAGGACGCCGCGCCAGCGCAGGTCGGGTTGCGCCAGCGTGAGACGCGCCGCCGGCATGTGATAGCGGAGCGCCAAGTCGTGGCCGTCAACGGAGAAGATGAGGACTGGGGTGTCGTGTTGGTCCACGATCGCGACGAGGGGAGCGGCGCGTTCGGGAGGAAGGGGAGGAGCGGTCGCGACGACCTTGAGGGCTTCATTGCTCCACAAGACCTGGAGGACCTGGCCCTCATAGCGGCTCAATTCGGGGAGGTCCGGTCTGCGCACGTCGTGATAGGGCGGTGGAGGAAACGTGGGACGCAACAAGGCGCCCGTGACGATCCAAACCAGCACGGCGACGGCCGCGGTGCCGGCTGCCTGCCAGGCGCTGCGCTCGGGGGACGCCATGAGCCAGCGCGGCGCGAAGCGCACGAGCGCGACGCCGAGTGCGGTGCTGGCCGTGTTGCAGACGATGTCGCCCACGCTGGGATCTCGGCCCGGGATCCATTGCTGCACGAACTCGACGGTAAACGACAGCAGCGCGCCGAGCAGGATCGCGCGCCGTGGCCGGACGCCGGCGAGCGTGAGGCTGACGCCGAGCGGGATGAAGAGCAGCAGGTTTTGGATCAGCTCGGCGAGGGCGGCCTCGCCGGAGGTGAGGCTGAACGACCAGCCGTACGGGAGAGTCCTACCTCCCGAGTGCAGAGTGGCGATAAGAATGGCAAGAGTGGAAACTGCAACCGCGATTCGTGATTTCACGAAGCCACAAGTTACACGACACAAGAGAAGTTGCGCAGACGCCAAGTTGCAAAGTGGCTTCAAGCTTCAAGCTTTGAGTCTTGAGACCACTTCGCAACTTCGGCGTCTGCGCGACTTCTCTGGCGACTATTAGGCTCGCGGCTCGCGACTTTGGGTTTCGAGCGTCACTTGGACGCGCCGGGCGATTCCAATGCGTGGCGGGCTCGGGTGAGCAGCGTCGCGGGCGAGATCTGGTGCGCGAGCGCGGCGCTGTAGCCGGCGCGCACGCCGACGCGCTTGTTGCCTTCCCGCAGGCTGCCGAATTCGCGTTCCACGCTCTCGGTCATGCGGCGCACCAGCCGGGCCGCGGCCCAGGTGTTGCTGGCCGGTGCGAACACGGTGAACTCGGTTTTGCCGGTGCGGCCGAGGGCATCGGACACGCGGCCGACGCTTTTGAAGGCCAGGGCGAGGCGGTCGCCGGCCGCCTGGTTCGGCAGCTTCGCGTCGGGCCGGAAGACGGCGCAGGTGAGCGCGAGGCCCTGGCGCGTCGCGAGCGCGGCCAGCTCGCCGGCTCGGCGCGTCAGCCCGGAGGGGTTATAGAGCCCGCTGACGCGGTCCACCAGGCATTCCTCGCTGACGCGTTCGAGCTCGAGCTTTGGTTCGATGAGCACGACGATGTGGAGCAACAGGGCATCGGCGTCGAGCGGTGTGCCGAGCACGGCCCACGCACCCGCGCGAAACGCTTCGAGCTGCTCTGCGCGGGTGACTTCGCCCGGCACGATGAGAATGATGGGCGTCGCGAGCGACACCGTGCGCAGCGTGCTGCACAGTCCGTAACCTGGGGGTGCGACGCCGACGTCCACCACGATCGCTTGCGGCGACTGGGCTTGGGCCTGTTCGAGGGTCTCGCGTTCGTCAATTGCGGTGGTGACGCGGAAGCCGCCCTCGGTGAGGACGCTCGACAACTCCTGTCGTCGCCACCTTTCGGTCGTGGCGATCAGGATCAGCGGCTGGGGGTGCGACGTGCGCGTAACGTTTGGCATAGATGCGGAATAGCCGAACTTTGATTGGCGAACGGGTTCCGCAATCGCTCCGACGTCGGAGTGTGTTAACCCCTGGTGGGTGATTAGTTCCGGACTAACAGCGCTACGACAGCGAGTGCGGTCGGCTGATCCACCGCTCGGCTCGGCAGCCGAGTCAATCCCTCACCCCTGTCCCCCTCTCCCATGCTGGGAGAGGGGGAACGCTCACGAGGGGGTTTCTAGCGCGCTCCGCGCCCGCTCGAGCAGCAGGCGCGGCTCGACCTTTTGCGAGGGCAGCGTGGCGCTGTAGGAGGCGCGCAGCGTGATGCGCCGGCCGTATTCCGCGACGTACCCGACTTCCTGCACGACGTGGTCGCGCACGCGGCGCACCATGCGGGAGGCTGCCCAGTCGTTTGTCGCGGGGGCGAAGATCGCGAACTCGGTGTACGCGGTGCGGCCGATGGCATCCGAGAGCCGGCCGATCGATTTGAAGGCGCGGCCCAGCCGGTCACCGGTCGCGCGCGTCGCCAGATCGTCGGCTGGCCGGAAGACGGCGCAGGCGGCGGGGTTGCCTTGGCGGCTCGTGAGGGCGGCCAACTCGTCGGCGCGTTGCTCGAAGCCCTGCGCGTTATAGAGGCCGCTGCCGCGGTCAATCAGGCATTCGGCGGTGAGCCGGTCCACCTCGAGCTTCGCCTCGAGGTAGACGCTGAGGCGGAGCATCAGCTCTTGCGGATCGGGCGGGAGGCCCTGGATGTCCCAGGCGCCGGCGCGCAGCGCCTCGAGCCGGTCGGGATAGGTGGGCGCGGTGTCCTGGGTGAGGATGATCGCGGTGGCGGGCGAGATGGCCGGGTCGGCGCGCAACTCGCGGCAGAAGGTGTAGCCACGGTCGCTCAGCTCGCGATCGAGGACGACGGCATCCGGCAGGTGGGTGCGCACCTTTTGCAGCGTTTCGTGCTCGTTGCGGGCAGTGACCACCCGGTAGCCGGCGCTGTAGAGGGCGGTTTCGAGCGCCTGGAGCTCGCCGGTTTCGCGGCTCGCGAGCACGACGAGGGGTCTGGGACGAGCAGTGGGGTTCGACATTGTGCGTGCGAATCAATGTCGCTGTGGGGGTTTCCCGGCAGCAACTGATCCGACGGGCTAATCCTGTGTGACGGACAGAGCGATGATGCCTAGCCAACCTTTTAGGTCACGCGCATATTGGCGATCCCTTGGCCTTTTAAACGAACCGGGAGCGTCAAGGCGTCACTTTTTGTCGGGGGCGGTGCTGTGGCGGTGGAAGCCGAACCTTTCCACATCACAAATCAGCCGTCTGATACCGTTCCGGTCGAGCTGCCAACGGCCTCCCGGGGCGACTCGTCGCGCTCGACCGTTCGCGAGCGCCGGCACAACACGCCGGTGCGTCTGGGGTTGCAGCGCCGGGCGCAGTCGAACTTTCGCCGCTATTTCCTGCGGGGCCTCAGGCGGTTCGTTGTTCTCGTCATCGCCGATCTCGCCTCGTTCTACGTGATGCGGGCGCTGCTGCGCGCCGTGCGTGACGACGCGGTGCTCGGCCAAACCATTTCGAACGACGTTTCCGCGCTTTTGCCAGGCGGGATTCTGAACGGGTGGCAGTTTGCCGCGGCGTTGTTCGTGGGCCTCGTGATTTTGGGCAATTACGGTCCCGGTGATGAGCGGCGGAATCCGAAGCGCCTGTTCCTCGCGTGCGCGCTGGCGACGGCGTTGCCACTGTGGATGACGATTTGGAGTCGCGGTGTTGAAGTGGCGGCGGTGCAGTACGTCCTGACCACGGTGTTGGTGTGGCTCGGCTTGGTCGCCGAGCGCCAGTTGCTCAACTGGGTGATCCAGCGGGTGCAGCCGCATCCGCGTGATTCGCTGAGCACGTTGTTCGTCGGGCCGAGCGAGGCGTGCCGAGCGACGGCGGTGAGCCCGGCGTTCGCCCCGGACTCAGAGTACCGACCGATCGGGTTCGTGGATACGCACATTCCCCCGGCGCCGTTGGCGCTGGGTCACATCGTCGATTTTGCCGGAGTGCTACACGACACCAGTGCCGAGGCGGTGGTCGTGTGCGGCTATCTGACCGATGCCCGCTTCCATGATGTAGTGGACGTCGCGCTGACGGCGGGGTGCAAGGTGCTGTCGGTGCCGCGCAGCATTGAGATCGCCGGGGTTGAGCCGAAGCTCGTGTGGCGCAAGGA
>DASYTD010000079.1:0-12951 GCA_036002655.1 Gemmatimonadales bacterium | reverse complement strand
GGCTGTGACGCGCGCAGGCGCCGCAGCGAGAAGTCGAGGAGCTTGGTCAGCATCTCGGTGAGCTGAGCCATGGGGCAGGCGACCATGGGCAGGTCAGCGGGGATCGTGCGCACCACTCTGACGCCGAGCTCACGGAAGGTGGACTCGCGCTCGGCCAACACCCCGTTGATCACGACGGCCGCGTCGCACGGTTCCGACGCGCCCGCGGGGTGCGCGGCGAGCTCGAGGAAGTGGCTCGTGATTTCGGCGGCACGCCGCACCTCGCCGTGAAGCAGCACCAACGCGCGGGCACGCTCGGGATCGAGCGGACTGCCGTGCAGGAGATCAGCGAGAGCGCCGATCGCAGCGAGGCGGTTGTTCAACGCGTTGAGGACGTTGGCGGAGCCCTCGTCGACGACGACGTGCTTGACATCAGATGAGGCAGGTATCGAGGGTTTCGAGGAGGGTGGAGGTGACGCGGAAGGCGCAGGGCGAGCGCGGGACGCCGCAGGGACCTGTTTTTGCCGGCCGAGCAGGTACCCGATCAACGCGCCCACAGCCGCGCCGAACCCGAAGGCAACCCATAGCTCCATGCGGGAAAGCTATGCGCCGCGCGGATTTGCGCGAGCAGTCCGGCATCACTAGCGCTTCGAGACCCCCGTCACGGTAGCGCGTTGGGGACTCGGACCTGGACTGCACAACGGCGCCGCGACTCGAAGAAAGTCGCGGCGCCGTTTATGCCCTGGCTCGGATTCGAACCGAGACGCCTTGCGGCACTGCCCCCTCAAGACAGCGTGTCTACCAGTTCCACCACCAGGGCAGAGGCAGAAAAAATAGGGAGGTTTCGTCACGATGTACAGCTAGCCAAAGCGTTTCGCCGCGCGTTCCCGCGCCTTGCGAGCCTCCTCTTCACGATTGCGCGGCGCTGCCTTGGTCGTCAGCGAATCGATGAGACGGCGGGCGACCTCGGTCACGTCCTCCACGGCGGCGTTGAACGCCGCTTCATTGGCGTGCGAGGGATGGGTCGTGCCGCTGAGCTTCCGCACGAATTGCACCGCCGAGGCCCGGATTTCGTCATCGGTGGCGGGGGGCGCGAAGTTCGCGAGGGTCTTGATGTTTCTGCACATATCGGCTCCTCAAGGGTGCACGTTTCAGTTTGGGTTAAGCCGTAAATAGGGCTACCACAAGGGGATCGCGCTATGTCGATTTCGCCCAGTCTGGTTCGTCGCTTGGATGAGAGCAGACGGACCAGATGAGAACCTAAAACGAGAAAGCGAGATGGCAATGCGATTCATCGTGATGGTGAAAGCCACCAAGGACTCCGAGGCGGGCATTCTGCCGACCGAGGCACAGTTGAAAGAGATGGGCAACTTCAATGACGAGTTGGCGAAGGCGGGCGTCATGCTCGCCGGCGAGGGCCTACAGGCGAGCTCGAAGGGTGCGCGCATCAGCTACTCGGGTAGCAAGCGCACTGTGCGTGACGGCCCCTTCGCGGAGACCAAAGAGCTGGTCGCGGGGTTCTGGATTTGGCAGGTGAAGTCGAAACAGGAAGCACTCGAATGGGCGAAGCGCATTCCGTTCAGAGACGGCGAGGAAGTCGAGATCCGTCAGGTGTTCGAGGCCGAGGATTTCGGCGCCGAGTTTACGCCCGAGTTGCGGGAGCAGGAAGAGCGGCAGCGGGCCGTGATAGAAAAGAACAAGCAGCGCGCGGGGAAATAACCATGCGATTCATGACGATTGTGAAGACCCGCGAGACCGGTGCTCGACCCTCACCGGCGCTCATCGAGAAGATCGGCAAGCTCGGCGAAGAAGCGGCGCGCAAAGGCGCCATGGTTGGGATGGGTGGCCTGCTCCCGACTGCCACGGGTGCGCGTGCCCGGCTCGCCAATGGGAAGATCACGGTGACCGATGGACCGTTCACCGAGGCGAAGGAAGTCATCGGCGGCTACGCGATCTACGATGTCGCCTCGAAGCAGGAAGCGATTGAGTGGACCAGGGCGTTCCTGGAGGCGCATATCGGACTCTGGGATCAGGAGCTGGAAGTGGAAGTGCGGCAGATGATGGATGCCCCCGAAACAGGCTGCTGAGGCAATCGATGCAGTCTGGCGGATCGAATCCGCCAGGCTCATCGCCGGTCTCGCCCGGATCGTGGGCGACATCGGCATCGCGGAGGACCTGGCGCAGGACGCGCTCGTCGCCGCACTGGAGCAATGGCCCGCGTCAGGCGTTCCGGACAATCCGGGCGCCTGGCTCATGGCCACCGCGAAACATCGCGCCATCGATCAGCTGCGCCGCCGCAAGATGCAGGACACCAAGCACGAGCACCTCGGCCGCGAGCTGGCGGAGCGGCAGGTGAGTCCGGAGGCGGACCTCGCTGCGGCGCTCGACGATCAGGTGGGCGACGACTTGTTGAGCCTGATCTTCACGGTCTGCCATCCCGTCCTCACGACTGAAGCACGCGTCGCGCTCACGCTCCGCCTGCTCGGCGGTCTCACGACGGACGAAATCGCGCGGGCCTTCCTCGTTCCCAAGTCCACGATCCAGCAACGCATCGTCCGCGCCAAGCGCACGCTCGCCGCGGCGCGTGTCCCGTTCGAAGTGCCGCGCGACGCCGAGCTGGCCGAACGGCTCGACTCGGTGCTCGAGGTGATCTACCTGATCTTCAACGAAGGGTATTCTGCGACCGCGGGTGAAGACTGGGTGCGGCCGGCGCTGTGTGAAGACGCGCTGCGCCTGGGTCGCATCCTGGCGGAGCTGGCGCCGGCGGAGCCGGAGGTGCATGGGCTCGTCGCGCTGATGGAGATCCAGGCGTCGCGCATTCGCGCGCGAGTGGGACCGAGCGGCGAGCCGATCCTGCTGCTCGATCAGGACCGCGGCAAGTGGGATCATTTGCTCATCAGCCGCGGGCTGGCGGCACTGGAACGCGCCGCGGCGCCGGGCGGCGGGTATGGGCCGTACGCGCTCCAGGCCGCCATCGCTGCCTGCCATGCGCGCGCGCGGACGGCGGAGGAAACGGATTGGACGCGGATCGTGGCGCTCTATGACGCGCTCGCGCAGCTCATGCCGTCCCCCGTGGTCGAATTGAACCGAGCGGTCGCCCTGGGCATGGCATTCGGTCCGGCGGCAGGGCTCGAGCTGGTGGATTCGCTGACCGCGGATCCGGCGCTGGCGGGTTATCATCTTCTCCCCAGCGTGCGCGGGGATCTTCTCGCCAAGCTCGGCCGTTTCGAGGAGGCGCGCGCCGAATTTGCGCGGGCCGCATCGCTCACCCAAAACTCCCGCGAGCGGGAGCTGCTCCACAAGAAAAGGGAGGCTCTGTGAAGAAGGAATGGGCGCCGCAGCTGCTCAGTGTGCTGAGAATCGTCCTCGCATTCCTCTTTATTCAGGTCGGGTCGGCGAAGTGGTTCGCGTTCCCCGCCGCGGTGATGCCGGGTGGCGGCACGGCGCCCGTGGGATCGCTGGCGTGGTTCGCCGGGGTAATCGAGGTGATCGGCGGGACGCTCTTCCTGATCGGCCTGTTCACTCGGCCGGTCGCGTACATTCTTTCGGGCGAAATGGCCTTCGCGTATTTCATCGGTCACGCGAGTCAAGGCCACTGGCTCTGGCCCGTGCTGAACCAAGGCGGACTCGCGGTTATCTACTGCTTCCTCTTCCTCTATTTCTCCGCGGCGGGGCCAGGTCCCTGGAGCGTCGATGCGACTCTCGCCCGGCGCCGCACCGCCGTCCCGGTCCTCTGAGTGACGGAGACCGTCTCACGCTACGATCGTTCGATCGTCGAAGGGCCACTCCGGGCCGCCGTTTGGAAGATCGCGTGGCCGACGTTGCTCACGAACGCCATCGGCGGACTGCAGGGGATCGTGGACCACGTGCTGGTCGGCAATCTGGTCGGCTACAAGGCGAATGCCGCGATCGGCGTGAGCTGGCAGATCTTCCTGGTCGTCATCGTGTTCATCTCGTCCCTGTTCACCGGCATGAGCGTGCTGGTGGCGCGCTTCGCCGGCGCCGGAGACTCGGACAAGGTCGATCGCGTCGTGTACCAGGCGTTTCTCACCGCGATCGGCATCTCGCTGCTGGTGATGGCGCCGGTCGGGTATTTCGCGACGCCCTGGCTCCTCGATCTCGTCAATGCCACGGACGCGGTGAAGGCGGAAGCGCAGCCATATCTCCGCATCTTGTTCGGCTTCTCGACCGGCATGCTGATCTTCTTCATGTTGAGCGGCGCGCTGCGCTCGGCGGGGGACGCGCGCACGCCGATGGTGCTTGGCATCGCGATGACCGTATTGAATCTCGTGCTGAATATCGTGCTGATTCGTGGATTGGGGCCGATCCCGGCCTTCGGCACGCGCGGCTCGGCGATGGGCACATGCATCACGGCCGGCCTGCTGGCAGTCTACGCGCTGTGGAAGCTCTGGAGCAGCGCGTGGGTCGTACGGTTTCCGCGAGGCCGCGGTCTCGGACCTGATTGGGCAATCATCCGGGAGCTGTTCCGCTTCGGTCTGCCCACGGGGATTCAGGGGATCGCGATGAACATTGGCGGCGTGCTGATGCTATCGTTCATCGGGTCGCTGGCGCAGAGTGCGGCCGCCCAAGCGGCATTTGCCGTGTCGTACACGGAGCTGTTCTCGCTGATCACGTGGACGTCAGTGGGATTGATGGGATCGGCGGCGGCGGTGGCGGGACAGAACCTCGGGGCGGGACACCCGGACCGTGCCGGTCAAGCAGTTCACATCGCTGCTCGCTACGGACTCTCCGTTGCCACGTTCGTCGGATTGTTCTTCCTGTTCTTTCCACGGCAACTGCTGGCCATCTTCGGGATGCACGACCCCGTCGTCGTGGACGTAGGCGTACAGCTGCTCAGGGTGCTGAGCATTTCGGGCCTGTTCATCACCGTTGCGCTGTCCTACACGGGCGGGCTACAGGGGACGGGTGATACGAAGAGCCCTCTCTACATCTCCATGATCTCGCAGATCCTCGTGCCGCTTGGGATCTGTTTCGTAATTCAGCAAACGGGCAAGCTCGATCCGATCGACATCTGGCTGGCGATTCTGGCGGGCCATGCGACGCGCTGCGTGCTCAGCGTGTTGCGCTTCCGGCAAGGGAAGTGGCGCGCAATCGCGATAAGCATCGCTCCGCGTTAGCTCGCGATCAGAAACGCGCAGCGCGGCCGTTCGCTGCCGCGCTCGCAGCATTCGGTCACCGGTGCACCGGCGATTTCGGCGACCAGCGCGCGGGCGAGTTCGCAAACCTCGGGATGGGCGGGGGTGACCGCCGAGAGGGGGCAGCCGTATCCCTGGATGCGCCAACCGTTCTCGGTCCGTGCCAGTTCCACGTCGGCACCGATGCTGCGCAGCGCCGCCGTGGCAGCTTCGGCGCCCCCCCCTTTCACGGTGCCTGCGCCGAGTCCCACACCGACCGCACGCAGCAGCTCGAGGGCGCGCTCCCGCCCGCTGGCACGGGTGATTTCGGCAACCAGCCGGCCGAGTACGACCGCATATGCCTTCGGGAATAGCTCCTCCCCCGCGCGTGTGAGACCGTAGAGACGAGCGGGCTTGCCACCCGTGTTGCGCTCCACGCCGACGTCTTCGACGATGCCGTCGCGACGCAAGACAGCCACGTGGGTCCGCACGGCGTTGTCCGTCAGCCTGAGCGCTTTGGCAAGACCCGTGATGGTCTGATGCGAACGGCGCAGGAGCCCGAGCAGCTGTACCTGCGTGTCCCCCGTCAGGTTGAAGAGCCAGTTCGTCATACCTCAGAATAGCTTGAAATCATTGATTTGTCTAGTATTCACAGAAAATACTTGACAAAGTGTGAATAGTGTGCCAATGTGGAGGGGTGAGCCAGTCTGCATCCCGTTTTTGAACCCCTGCTTTGGAGACCTCCCATGTCACGTCCCGCCTTCCATCGAATCGTCGTGCTCGTCGCGCCCCTTGCCGTCGCCACGGCGCTGCACGCTCAAGCGCCCGCATCGGCCGCGCCCGATCTGTCAGACCCCGAAGTCGCACACGTCGCCGTCACGGCCAACAGCATTGACATCGATCTCGCAAAGTTCGCCCAGACCCGCTCTCGGAACGCCGCCGTGAGGCAATTCGCGGCAACCATGATCACCGATCACTCGGCGGTGAACGCTCAGGCTGCGGCGTTGGCGACGAAGCTCGGCGTCACGCCCGCAGACAACGCTGTGAGCCAGTCATTGCAGCGCGGCGCCAAGCAGGCGCGCGTCTCGCTCGAGTCGTTGCGCGGCGCTGCGTTCGATCGGGCCTACATGGATCGCGAGATTGCGTATCACCAAGCGGTCCTCGACGCGATCGACAAGGTGCTCGTCCCGACCACTGAGAACGTCGAGCTGAAGCAGCTGCTCGTGGACGTTCGGCCCGCGATCGCAACGCATCTGGCACACGCGAAAGAAGTCCGAGGCCGGCTCGGCGACACGCCGAGGAGCTCGAAGTGATGAGTTGGTGGCTCCTCCTATCCCTCGCAGCGCTCGCTGCGGGGCGAGCGGGCATTCCCGTGCTGCCGAAGACCCACACGGTCGAGATCCGCGGAATGGAATTTCAGCCGCCAGTTCTGACGGTTGCGGTAGGGGACACGGTCGTCTGGATCAATCGTGATATCGTGCCACACACCGCGACCGCAGCCGGCCGTTTGCGCTGGGACACGGGCATGCTCGCGCAGCATGCCACAGGCGCCTACGTCGCCGGTCGCCCGGGAACGGCTACCTACATCTGCACACTGCATCCCACGATGCGCGGCACGTTGATCATCGTGAAGGAGTCGTCATGAGCGCTCATCGCTATCTCACCGCCGTGGGACTTGTCGCTGCGCTCGCGGTAGGCTGCAACGATCAGGGAACCGATATTCTCGACCAGGCGGGGCTGCGCCCGCTCGATCCCGCGCTTGTCGCGCGTGGACAGGAGATCTTCCGCCACAGTACGTTCGGCAACGAAGTGTTTTGGACCGATACGGCTCGCATGCACGAGGTGATCGCGAGCGCCGTGAGTCCGGCGGTGGCACTCTCGGTCGGCTTGCAGGTCGACGCTGAGGCGCTGCCTCAGTCCGTGAAGGATGCAATTGCCGCGGGGCAAGTAAATCTCAACGATGCAGCGACAACGGTCACCCTGCTCAAGCTCGACGCGGTTGTGGGTCTGCACGGGACGGTTCAGACAGTCAACGGCCGCGATACGCTGGTGGCGGTGGGCATCACGTGCGCGCTGTGTCACTCGCGCGTCGACAACTCAGTCGCGCCGGGAATCGGCAGGCGCCTGGATGGCTGGGCCGCCCGAGACCTCAATGTCGGCGCGATCGTGGCGCTCTCACCCGCTATTCCGGACCCGCTGAAAGCGGTCCTGCGGAGCTGGGGTCCGGGACGGTACGATCCTCGCATCAACCACGACGGGCTCAACACGCCGATCGAAATTCCTCCAGCCTACGGCCTGCGCCACGTCGCGAAGGAGACCTACACGGCCGAGGGGCCCGTCTCTTACTGGAATGCCTACGTGGCGGTCACGCAAATGCACGGGCGCGGAAATTTTACGGACTCGCGGCTTGGGATTGACGTCCGCGCCGACACAGATCTTGTCACTCCCCAATTGCGCCCGCTGGCCGAATATCAGTTCAGTCTCGAGGCGCCGGCGCCGCCCGGGCGGTCGGACAGTGCGGCCGTCATGCGCGGCCGCGTGGTGTTCAACGGCCAGGGACAGTGTAGCAGCTGTCATATCCCGGCTCTTCAGTACAGCGATGTGAATCTCGGGCGGTTGCACCTGGCGGAAGAGACCGGCATGGACGCCGCGTACGCCGCGCGCACCTCGACCAAGCGATATCGCACGACGCCGCTGCGCGGCTTATGGCAGCATGCGCCGTATTTCCACGACGGCAGCGCGGCCACCCTCGACGACGTCGTGGAGCATTACGATCAGGTACGCGGACTGGGACTCTCCGTTCAGCAGCGCGCCGACCTGCTCGCGTATTTGAAGACCCTTTAGGAGCCGCGCGGTGACCGGGCGACGACACGACTATTTGATCATCGGCGGCGGGATGACTGCCGACGCCGCCGCCCACGCTATCCGCGCTGTTGACCCGGCTGGTAGCATCGGCCTGATCTCGGCGGATTCCCACGCACCGTACGCACGCCCGCCTCTGTCCAAGGGACTGTGGAGGGGTGATCCGGAGATGGGCATTTGGCGCGGCACGGAGAGTGTTGGAGTTGACGTGCGGCTCGGGCGCCTGGTGACCGGTATTGACACGCATGCCAAAACAGTGCGAGACGATCGCGGCGACGTCACCACGTACGGTCGCCTGCTGCTGGCAACCGGCGGCACACCGCGGCAGTTGCCGCTGCCCACGCGGCAGATCATTTACTTCCGTACCTACGACGATTACCGACGCCTGCGGGCGCTCGCGAACGAGAAGCTTCGATTCTTGGTGCTGGGCGGCGGCTTCATCGGTTCTGAAATCGCAGCGGCGCTGAGATTGGCCGGCCGGGACGTGGCGATGCTCGTCCCTGAACAGGGCATTGGGGCCCGGGTGTTCCCGCCGGAGTTGGCGGCATCGCTCGTACAGTATTACCGCGAACAGGGCGTCGACGTCAGAACGGGCGAGGGATTGGCCGGCCTTATCCAAGGCGCCGGCGAGGTACTCATCAAGACGACGCGGGGGGATGAGCTCGCGGTCGATGTCATCGTGGCGGGGCTTGGGATCCAGCCCAACGTTGAGCTCGCCGAGCAGGCCGGGCTCCGGGTCGAGAACGGGATTGTGGTGGACGAAATGCTTCGAACCAGCGCGGCCGACGTTTTCGCTGCCGGAGACGTCGCCAACTTCTATAATCCGGCCCTGCGCGCGCGGCTACGGGTGGAACATGAGGACAACGCGACCGCGATGGGGGCGGCGGCGGGTCGGGTGATGGCCGGGCAAGGCGAGCCTTACACCCATCTGCCGTTCTTCTACTCGGACTTGTTCACGTTGGGCTATGAAGCGGTTGGCGAGCTGGATTCACGACTGCAAACCGTGGCCGATTGGAAGGAGCCGTTCAGGGAGGGCGTCGTCTATTATCTCAAGGACGAACGGGTCCGCGGCGTGCTGCTCTGGAACACGTGGGGCCAAGTCGATGCCGCGCGCGCGCTGATCGCCGAGCAAGGGCCAGTCCGCGCAGAGCAGCTCAAAGGACGGTTGCCCTAGTATCTCCGACCGCCCGGATTTTCCGCAATGCGCCGGGCCCGCTCCCAAAGACCAGGAACGACCAGCTGCTGAGCACGTTGCTCGAACGCCGCAGTTGGTCCCCGCCAGCGCAGCTCCTCCACATCGCCGAACACCGGCACATCGGTCCGCAGCGTCGCAAGCGTGCGGAACAGGTTCGCCAATTCCCGGTTGGCCTCCAATGCGGTGGACAGCCGGGCGGCCCCGCGCACCGGCACTCCCCACGTCGCCGAGGTCGCCGGAATGCGCTCGAGATGCGGGTAGTGTGCGAGCACCGCGCTGGCGGCCTTCTCGCCCCATCCGGGGACGCCGGGAAAGCCGTCGGAGGAATCGCCGACTAGCGCGAGATAGTCGGGGATGGATGCCGGCCCGATCCCGAACCGGGCAACGACGCCGCGCTCGTCGCGCTGTTCGCGCTTGCGCCGATCGAGTTGCACGACGCGATCGCCGCTGACGCACTGGCTCAGATCCTTATCGGGCGTGCAGATGATGACCTGCTCGACGGCGCTGGACGCCGCTGCGAGTCGCGCGGCTGAGGCGAGCGCATCGTCGGCCTCGAACTCCTCCATGGCCCAGACCACGACGCCCATGGCGCGCAGTGCGTCTTCCAGCGGATGAAACTGGGCCAGCAGGTCGGGCTCTATCCCTGCGCTCGTCTTGTAGCCGGCCCAGAGGTCGTTGCGGAAGGACTCGATGACATGATCCGTCGCGACGCCGATATGGGTAGCGCCGCCTTCCAGCATGCCCAGCACCGAGCCAAGCACACCGATGATCGCCGCGACCTCGTTGCCGTCACGGTCGGCCTGCTTGGGCATCGCGTAGAAATGCCGGAACAGCTCGTAGGTGCCGTCGAGAAGATGGACGCGCACGGCGGTCAGCGGCTCGGCTGCGGCTGCAGGTGGCCGAACAGATCTTGGCGCACCTCGGGATCACGCAGCTTCCACACCACACCATCGGTGAAGTAGTGGTGGATATTGAAGAAGGCGCTGATCGCAAACCCCACGACTTCTCCCGGTCGAGAGCCGAGCCAGTTTGTCACGACCGCCATCGCGCCCAACGGCAAGACGATGGCCGCGACGATCGATCCCGCGAGCAGAATCACCAAATACACGAAGATGTGAAAGGAAATCAGTTGCGACGGGGCGGGTCCGAGGATGCGCCGGGTGCGATTGATCTCCACGCGAAACGGGAAGATCAGGTATTGCAGCGCGTGGGCGATCTGCACGATGAAGAGTGCGGGCAGCCCGATGCGAGCCATCGCCATGTACCAGACGAAAATGGCGATCCAGGGTATCCAGGCGCGCAGCGGGGCGACGCGGCCGGTGCGGTTCTTGTGCAACGCGAAACCCGCCAGGCCCATCGCCAAGGCGACCGCCGTTAGAATGCTCAGCCCCGTGTACAGCGGCGTGAGATCGACGTATTGCGCGTAACCGAGATGGAAAAACCAGACGACGTGCCAGGCCGTGAGAATGAACAGCGACCCGCGCACCAGGCGCCGCTCGAGCGGGTTGAACGCGCTGCCGTCGAGATAGGTGAAAGTCGCGATCATCCCCCACGCCTGGCTCGTGTAATGCCAGGCGAGGTATGTGCTCGAAATGGTCAGTAACGCGGAGATCGGAACATCGGTCCAACGGCTGGTGACGACCGCCGCGATGCAGCTGGCCAACAGGATGCTGGGCACGTAGATCGCGGCCCACGGGTGCGCGCGAATGCTGGCGCGGGTGCGGTAGACCATGCGGTACGACGCCAGGAAGTGCGGCATGTTGATCAGCGCGCCCACCCACGCCTGCACGCCGACGCTGAGCAGCAGCAGATCGGTCCGGCCTACCACCAACAACGGTACCAGCACGAGCAGCGACAATCCGCCCGTGAACAAGGCATCTACGAACGGAGATACGATCGCTTTTTGAGAGACGGCGACGGCACGTGCGGCCGGTGCCCTCGCGGTAAGGGCCTGGCCTTTCACCGGGCCTGCTCGGATGGCGTCTGTTGGCGGCGCAAGTCGGCCGCGAGCTGATCGCGCAGCGCGTTAATCGCCCTGCCGCGAATGTTGAGGATGCCGCCCGGCAAATTGTCGAAGCGGTAACGGCGCAAGACGAGGAGGTAGATCCCGGGCGAGCGGTCCGCGACGCAGGTCAGATCGACGGCGGCCTCGAAATAGTGGTTGGCATAGATCTGCTTTGCGGCCACCACCGTGACGTTGGGCAGCTCCGGCGGCGTGTAGACGACCATGTGCGTCACGCTCAGGATGGGCCGCAAGCGGGGAAGGACGTCCTCCGACCAAAACAAGATTTCGGCGGCACCTGGCAGCGATCCATGCGGATAGGTCGTCAGGTACTGCCGCAGCGACGGCACATTCTCGTAGACGTAGGGCGACTCGGCGAGCTGCGCGGCGAATGCTTCGCTCGATCGGACGTTCAGATTGCCGCGATCGTCGTAGATCGCCATCGCCGAGTCGCCACGGGTGCGGTAGGCGGTGACGTACTCGACCAGCCGCCTGCGCGCGTACGCGCTCAGCTGCGCTTGCAGATCGCGTGCGGGGGCCGACCAATTCACCTCCTCGCGGATGCGGCGCATGTCGGTCGCGGGCAGCTTCGCCACGCAATCGCCGGGCTTGCAGTCCTTCATTTCGGCGACGTCGCGGCTGTTGATCGCGACCGCGGCGACATCGGCGGCCGTTGCCGGATCGCTGAAGATCCCCAATTGCGTGCGGTTCGGCGTACGCAGCGACGCGGGGAAGTCGCGAGCACCACGCGTCCAGATCTCGCGCGCGACGGGCGCCGTGATGATGCCGAACACGGCGACATCGCGGCGATCCCGCGTCTCGAGCACTTTCACGACGGCTTCCCCTCGCTCGACCGCCGCAAGCTGTGCGGCGTCGAACCCGATGCTTTGCTCGAGGAACCGCGTCAGTTGGGCGGGCCGCTGCTCGGCAGCTTGGAGGAGCGACAGCAGGAGCAACAAGTTCATCGGCATGCCTCGGAGTTGAGGCTCCGAAAGTGGCACTCTTCAACGCGCGGCATCAAGGGCCGCGCGCAGACCCCGCAACACGTCAGGGAGCGAACCGTCGGCCCAAAAGTGCATGTAGTAGATCCGCGGCTCCTCGTCCACCAAATGGCTGTGTACTGCGGTCGCGGTGATGCCATGCGCGGTAAGCGCGTCGAACACCGGCCCGAGCTTGGCGCCGAGCACGGAGAAATCCCCCGTGGCGACCGCGCGTCCCGGGCCAACCGCTTGAATGTTGATTGGGGTCCCGTAGCCGAGCGCCGGTGTGACGGTTTTACCGTGCATCGTCACGGTGCCGGGAACGAGGACCGTGGACAGCTGCGCGACGGCGCCCTGCGCCCGGCCAGTCAGGCCGAGCGTGGCGAACACCTGCGCCGTATCGATCGTCACCGGCTGCGCCGGCGCAGGGACGACGGGCCGCGGCGCATGCGTAACTGCGAGCACTCGGTCGAGTCGGTCGGCGAGCTCGAGCGCGTTGCCCTCGGCGTGAAAATGGACGTACGTGATCTTGGGCTCTTCCCCGGCGAGATGGTTGTGGATCGCCGTCACCGCGATCCTCTGTCGCGCGAGTTCGGCCAGCACCGGTTGCAGCTCGTCGCTCGTCAATACGAGGTCCCCCATCATCGTGGCGTTCGGCGGATCGCCGCTGAACCCTGCCCAGGCGCCCAGGGCAAGCGTGGGTGACACGGTCACGTCGCGGATCCGCAGCGTGATATCGCGGCGCGGCCAGGTATAGCGGTAATAACCGCCGGTAGCGGTCCCCGTTGTTTTGAGGAT
>DASYTD010000078.1:0-10765 GCA_036002655.1 Gemmatimonadales bacterium | reverse complement strand
GCGACCAGCGCGTCCAGCCAAGCCCGGTGCGCCGCGTGGGCCGGAGCATCCGTCCGAAACGCGTACACCAGCACGTTGACGTCAGCGAGGCGCATCGCCCTCCTGCATCAAATCGAGCAGATTCGCCGAGTCATCGAGGTCCACGCCCGCCTGCAGACCCTTCCCGCTGAATGTCGGAAGCGGTGGCGCAACGCCGGCCGGAGCAGGGGCGGGCTGGCGCACCTGCGATTCCAGCGCGGTCAGGCCACGGCGCAGGACGTCCGACTTCGTTGCCTCTAAACGCACGGCCAGGCGTTCGAGGCGCTCGCGGTCGGCGCGATCGAGGTAAACCTGCACCGGCTCGGCCACGCGTCCGGATTGACGTCGATCATGACGCTTTGTCATGAAGTCATGATAACACGGACTGGCGCGTGGCGCGAGCATGAGCTCTAGCGTGGGCCGCGCGTAGGTAATCGCCTACAACGAGTGGCGTCGGCTGCAAGTCCCTCATGCCGCAAAAACGCCCTTGCGGACCGCACCTTCCTGCGACAGGGTGGGGTCCAATGCACAACGTGCTGGTGTTCGAACTCGCAGGCCAGCGTCTGGGCCTGCCCGCGACTGTCCTCCGCGAAATCATCCGCGCGGTCGCGATCGCCGCGCTCCCCAAGGCACCTCCAATCGTCGAGGGCGTCATCAACCTCCGCGGCACCATCGTCCCCGTGTTGGACATTCGGCAGCGCTTTGGGCTCCCGCCGGTTGCGCTGGCACTCGAGCAGCATTTTCTTATCGCCCAGGCGAATGGCAGACTCGTGGCGCTGCGGGTGGACCGCGCCCTCGACCTGATCCCCGTGGATGAGGGCGCGATCGAGTCAGCGGCCGGCGTTGCTCCGGGTGTCGAACACGTCGCGGGAATCGTCAAACTGCCCGACGGTCTGCTGGTCATTCACGATCTCGAGCGCTTTCTGTCGCTCGACGAGTCGGGACAAGTGGACGCCGCGGTGGCCGCGGCGCGCGCGCATTGAGTCCGGGCCTTTCGCCGCAGTTCGTTGAGGCGGCGGAGGACTTCGTGCGCTGGCGCACCGGACTCGTCTTCTCCGAAACCCGCCGCTCCACATTCGCGGTCGGGTTCGCCAAGGCGATGCGTCGCGCCGGCCTCGCCGATCCGGCGATGTATCTCGGACGGATCGACGTCGACCCGGAGTTGCTGGACGACCTCGTCGGCGAGATCACGGTCGGCGAAACGTATTTCTTCCGTGAGCCCGCTCAGTTCGCCGTGATCCGGGACGAGATCCTTCCGGCCTTGCGCTCGGCGCACTCGCCCGACCGCCCGCTGCGCATCTGGAGCGCCGGCTGCGCCTCGGGAGAGGAGGCGTACTCCCTCGCGATCCTGGTGCGGGAGCTGGGACCGGACTGGAATGCCCACATCGTGGGCACCGATCTCTCGCGTGCGGCGCTGGCCAAGGCGAGCCACGGACGCTACGTGCGTTGGTCGCTGCGGGGCGTGTCGCCCGAGGTGGTGCAAGCCTATTTCACACAGCTCGACAACCGCTTCGAGCTGGTCCCCGCGGTGCGCGCGGCCGTCGACTTCCGTTACCTGAACCTGGCGGACGATACCTATCCATCCCTCAGCACCGGCGTCTGGGGCATGGACCTCATCGTTTGCCGGAACGTGCTGATCTACTTCGACGCCGAGACGATCGCCCGGGTGGCGCGCCGACTGATCGATTCGCTGAGCGAGAATGGGTGGCTGTTCCTCGGCGCCTCCGATCCGATGCTCGCAGACCTGGGCCCGTGCGATGTCGTGATGACCAGCGCGGGGCTGGCGTACCGGCGGGCCACGGCCGCTCGGGTCCTTCCGGTCACGGCGGCGCCGCGGCCGGCCGAGCCCCTCGCGCTGCCCATGACTGAGCTGCCGCCCCCGTTGCCGGCGCAGGACATGGAGCAGTCAGAACGAGCGGCCGACGATGCGGAGGCGGCCGTGCGCTGTTACGCGACGCGGGACTATGCAGGGGCGGTCGAGCATGCCGAGCGCGTCGTGCGACGGAACGGCAGTGAAGCCACGCCGTGGATCGTCTTGATACGGGCGCACGCGAATCGTGGCGATCTGGCGGCGGCGGGACGAGTCTGCGCAGCGGCGCTCGAGCGTCACGCGAACGCCGCGGAGCTGCACTACCTCCACGCCGTGCTGCTGAGTGAAGCGGACCGCGGCGCCGATGCCGCCGCCGCCGCTCGGCGCGCGCTGTACCTCGACCGCGGTCTCGTCGTCGCGCATTTGTCGCTCGGCGGCGCGCTGGCGCGCCTGAGCGATACGGATGGGGCGCGCCGCGCCTTCCGCAACGCCGAACGGCTGCTCGTGGGAATGCCACCCGCAGCCGTGGTCCCGGCTTCCGACGGCGAGCCCGCCGGCCGGCTCGTCGAGATGGCGCGCGTTCAGTTGCGACTGCTGGGGGAGGCGGCGGCGTGAGCGACGCCCGCGCCGTGCTCGAGGAACGGGCGCGGCGCCTGGCGCGGCCGCCGGCTCCGCCGGCACCGGCCGATATGCTCGAGGTGATCACGTTCGCCCTGGCAAACGAGACCTATGCACTCGAGTCACGCTACGTCCGCGAAGTGTTCCGGTTGGCAGAGCTGTCTATCCTTCCGGGCGCCGTGCCACCGGTGTTTGGGGTGACAGCATGGCGCGGCGAGTTGCTGACCGTCCTGGACCTCCGCCCAGTGCTGGGAGTCTCGGCGGCGGCGCTCAACGACTTGAGCACGGTGATCGTGGTAGGCGAGGAGCGGGCGAGGTTCGGCATCCTCGCCGATGCCCTCCGCGACGTGGTTACGCTCCCGGCAGCGGCGGTACGGGAACCGGCGGAAGGCGTCGCGGCACAGCGCACATACCTGCGCGGCATGACGAGCGAGGCGGTCCTCGTGCTCGAAGCGAGGGCGCTGTTGGATCTCGGCGGACCTGAACCTAGCTGATAATGGGAGACGGCACATGACGTGGACCGTTGGTCGTCGAATCGTGGCCGGTTTCGCACTGCCGCTCGCCCTCCTCGTCGTGATCTCCGCGATCGGGTACTTCGCGCTCGAGCGCACCGCGTCGCAACTCAACGAAAACGACGAGCAAGGCGCGGTGCTGCTTACCGCTTCCAGCCAGGCGCGTGGGGCAAGTCGCGACGCCGAGCGGGCGCTGCTCGAGTACCTGTTGACGGGCGAGGTGAAAAGGGTCGCGGCACGCCAGCAGTTCCTCGAACAGACTTCGCGCGCCTTAGCCGACGTGCGCGCCGTACCCGCGCTGCAAGGCCGCGAGGGAAACGTGGACGCCGTCCGAACCGAATTCGAGAACTGGCGACGGTTGACGGATGACGTGGTCGCGGTCGCGCAACGCCAAGGCACGTCCGCGGCGCAACGCTTTCGCCTCGACCACGTCCCTCCGACGGTGTTCGAGGATTTCCGCAGCCACCTCGATGCGGAAATCGCCGCTGCCCGAAGCGTGATCGCAGGCCGGTCCCGCGAGGCCGCGGCGGGGGCGGCACGGGCCAGGCAGCAGCTGCTGCTGGCGGCGCTGCTGGCGCTCGTCTTCGGCGCCGGGGCGGCCGTGGTCCTCTATCGCGCCGTGAGCCGGCCGCTCCAGGAAACGACGGGAGTCTTGGCCACAAGCGCGGCGGAGATTCTGGCGGCGACGACGCAGCAGGCCGCCGGGGCGAGCGAGTCCTCGGCGGCCGTGGCGGAGACGGTAACGACCGTGGACGAGGTGGCTCAGACGGCCGAGCAGGCGACGCAGCGCGCCAAGACAGTCGCCGACTCGGCCCAACGGGCGACGGAGATCGGGAAGGCGGGCCGCAAGGCCGTCGAGGAATCGACGGCGGCAATGACGGCCGTCAAGGAGCAGGTGGAATCCATCGCCGAAAGCATTCTGGCGTTGGCCGAGCAGGCGCAGGCGATCGGCGAGATCATCGCCACGGTGAACGACATCGCGGAGCAGACCAACCTGCTCGCGCTCAACGCCGCCGTCGAAGCGGCGCGCGCGGGCGAGCAAGGCCGGGGATTCGCCGTGGTCGCGGCGGAAGTGAAGGGCTTGGCCGAGCAGTCCAAGAAAGCGACCGTCGAGGTGCGCCGCATCCTGGGAGAAATCCAGCGCGCCACGAGCGCCGCCGTGATGACCACGGAGCAGGGCACCAAACAGGTGACGGCCACCGCCAAGCAGGTGACGGAGGCGGGCCAAACGATTCAAGCCCTCGCGGAGGCGGTGGCACAATCATCTCAGGCCGCGGCGCAGATCGTCGCCTCGGCGGGGCAGCAGGCGCTGGGGATGGCGCAGATCCGGCAGGCCATGACGAACATCCACGACGCGGTGCAGCAGAACCTCGCCTCGACCAAGCAGGCCGAGCGCGCCGCCCAGGATCTGAACGCACTGGGAATGAAGCTCCTGGCGCTGGTGGGTGGGAATCACCAAGCCGTACGCCGCTGATGCTGAATAAGGATCAACTGGCGGCTCGGCTGCTCGCGACGTTCATCACCGAACTGGAGGAGCAGATCCGTGTGATGAACGCCGACCTGCTGGTGTTGGAGGCGAACCCTACCGACGCCGAACGCATCAGATCGCTCTTTCGGGTCGCTCACACGTTGAAAGGTGCGGCGCGAGCGGCTGGCGTCCCGACGATCGAGCAGGCGTGTCATGCACTCGAGGCGCTGCTCGCGGAAGCGCGGGACGGCCGGCTGCCGCTGGGTCCGGCGGAGTTCGCGCTGCTCTTTTCCGCGGCCGACGCTTTAGGCGATGCCGGAAAGCGGCTCAAGGAGGGTCACTCGCTCGGCGACGCTCCGATCGCGACGCTGCGCGATCGGCTGCAGGGCGGCGAGCCCGGCAAACGCCGGCCGGCAAAGACGCGCGCTGCTCCGATTCCTCCCCCCCCGCCGTCCGCGGGCGAGCGCGGCGACGGCCACGTGCGCGTCGAGGCCATACAGCTCGACGCGCTGCTCGCCGCGACAGGACAGCTGTTCGTCACCGGCAGCCGGGTCGCCACTCGTCCCGCGGAGTTCGACGCACTCCATGACGCGGCCGTCCGCTCGGCCACGGACTGGCACCGCACGAGCCGGCGCCTGCGTCTCGCGCTCGAGCGATCGGGAGCGGCTTCCGTGCTGGTACGAGCCGTCACCGGGATAGACGAAGACCTGCGACAGCTGTTGCGCGAGACCGGGCGCCTCGCGGCGGGCGCGGCGGATGATGCGCGCGCGCTCGCTCAGGTGACCGACGAGCTCGCCGACCGCGTGCGCCGGCTGCGTATGCGACCCTTCGGCGAGGGGTGCGAGGCGCTGCCGCGCGTGGTGCGCGACCTCGCCACTAGCGCCGGCAAGGACGTGGAGCTCGAGGTGGTGGGCGGCGAGGTCGCCGTGGATCGCGCCGTGCTGGATGGGGTGCGCGAGGCGCTGCTGCAGCTCGTCCGGAATGCAGTGGATCACGGTCTCGAGCCGCCCGCGGAGCGCGCGCGGACGGGCAAGCCGGAGCGCGGCAAGGTCACGGTGGCGGCGGCGCTCCGCGGCGACCGGCTCATTATCACCGTCGCCGACGACGGCGCGGGATTGGATGTGCCCGCCATTCGTGCCGAGCTGCAGCGGCGCGGATTGGCCGTGCCTGCCGATGAGCGGGAGTTGGTCCGCGCAATCTTCGAAGGCGGGCTGTCAACCCGGACGGAGGCGACGGCAATTTCCGGTCGCGGCGTGGGCCTGGACGTCGTGCGGGCCGCCGCCGAGCGGATCCGCGGTACGGTGCACGTCGATTGGGTATCGGGCCGTGGCACGACGTTCACACTGGAGTGCCCACCGACGCTGGCCACGATCCGCGCGCTACTCGCGGCAGTCGGCCCCCAGCTCGTCGCCTTCCCGACGACGCACATCGAGCGGCTGCTGCGCCTGCGGCCGGAACAGATCAAGCACGCCGAGGGACGCGATGTGGTCGGCACCGCCGCTGCCCCTGTACCGCTCGTTGCGCTCGCCCGTCTGCTTCCTCCGTTGGCATCGCGGCCGCTGGCCGGCCCAGTGGCCGTCATCCTGCTGCGCGTCGGCGAGCGACGTCTCGCGGTCGCCGTGGACGAGCTCGTCGGCGAGCAGGAAGTGGTGCTGCGTCCGCTGAGCCGGGGTCGGCAGGCGCTCCCCCACGTGAGCGGCGCGGCGCTCCTCGGCACCGGGCGGATCGCGCTCGTCCTCAACCCCGTGACGATCCTCGCCGCCGGCCTCGGCCTCGGTGCAGGGCCGGGGCTCGTGAGCGTGGAAGCCCTGCCGACGGAACGCAGCAAGCGGCGCATTTTGGTGGTGGACGATTCGATTACGACGCGGACCCTCGAGCAGAGCGTCCTTGACGCCGCCGGATACGACGTGCGCACCGCGGTGGACGGCGCCGACGCGTGGAAGTTGCTGCAAGAACAGGGAGCCGATCTCGTGGTGGCGGACATCGAAATGCCGCGGATGGACGGCTTCGCGCTGTGCGAGGCGATCCGCTCGTCGAAGCGGTTCAAGGAGCTGCCCGTCGTCCTGGTGACCGCGCTCGAAACCCCGGAGCACCGCGCCCGCGGGCTCGAGGCAGGCGCCGACGCCTACCTCGGGAAGTCGAGCTTCGACCAGCAGCATTTGCTGGATACCATCATCCAGTTGCTTGGATAGAGGAGCCCCGGTGATTCGCGTCGTAGTCGCCGAAGATTCATTGACGGTGCGCGAGCTGCTGGTCGAGATCCTGGAGAGCGATCCGGAGATTGAGGTCGTGGGCCAGGCCAAGAACGGCGCCGAGGCGGTGGACCTCACGACCCGCCTCAAGCCCAATCTCGTCACGATGGACATCCACATGCCGATCATGGATGGCTTCGAGGCGACGAAGGAGATCATGGTGCAGGCCCCCACGCCGATCCTCATCGTGTCCTCGAGCACAAGCGCGCGGGACGTCGAGCTTTCCCTGAACGCGATGCGGGCGGGCGCGCTGATGGTACTCGCGAAGCCCGACGATCCGCAGTCGGCGCGATTCGATGGGCGCCGCGACGAGCTGGTCGCGATGGCGAAAGCGATGGCGCGCGTGAAGGTCGTGCGGCGCTGGGGGCCGGACGCGCGGGCGGTTCGGCTGACCGCCGCGCCGCGGGTCATGGTGCCGCCGGCCCCTGTGCGCCTCATCGCCATTGCCGCCTCCACCGGAGGGCCGGCCGCGCTGCAGCGCATCCTCTCCGCGCTGCCCCGCGATTTCGGCGCGCCGATCCTCGTGGTGCAGCACATTGCGACCGGGTTCGCGCAGGGACTCGCCGACTGGTTGAGCGCGAGCTGCAACCTGCGCGTCAAAGTCGCCGAGCACGGAGAGCGGCTCGTCGAGCGCCTGGTCCTGCTCGCGCCCGATGACCGGCAGCTTGGCGTAACGCGGGACGGCCGTGTGGTGGTCGCGGACGTACCACCCGTCAACGGATTCCGCCCTTCGGGGACCTACCTGTTTGTGTCGGCGGCGCAGGCCTATGGGGCGTCGCTGGCGGCCGTGATCTTGACGGGCATGGGAAGGGACGGAGTCGAAGGGCTGAAGACAGTGCGGGCGGCGGGGGGGCGGGTGCTGGCGCAGGATGAGGCGAGCTCGGTGGTGTACGGGATGCCGGGTGAAGCGGTCGCGGCCGGCGTCGTCGACGCGGTGCTCGGCATTGACGACATCGCGTCGCGGCTGGCCGAACTGATTGCGGGAGGGAATCATGGCGACGCTGGCACACATCCTCGTCGTTGAAGACAGCGCGACCCAGGCGGAGGCATTGCGCCTGCTGCTCGAGGGGCACGGCCACACGGTCGTCGTCGCCCCGGACGGCGAGCGCGCGCTGACGCTCGTCGTGGCCAACAAGATTGAGCTGGTGCTGAGCGACATCACGATGCCGGGGATCAGCGGGTACGAGTTGTGCCGCCGCATCAAGACCGATCTCAAACGCCCCGACCTGCCGGTCGTGCTGCTCAGCAGCCTGTCCGATCCCCTGGATATCGTGCACGGGCTGGAGGCCGGCGCGGACAACTATATCGCCAAACCGTATGAGCCCGAGCAGTTGCTGCAGCGCATCCGCCACGTGCTGGAGAACCAGCGCCGGCGCCGCGGGACGAAGAGTCAGTTGGGCCTGAACGTCACCGTGCTCGGATCCACGTTCACGATCACGTCCGAGAAGGAGCAGATCCTCGACCTGCTGATCGCGACGTTCGAGGATGCCGTGCAGCAGAACAAGCAGCTGCGCCGGCGCGAGGAGGAGCTCGAGGCGGCCAGAGCCGAATTGGCGCGTTACGCCGGGACGTTGGAACAGCGGCTGCAGAGCGTACTCGCGTCCGTGCCGGATGTGGTGTTCAGCGTGAGTCCCGACCTCACCCAGTTGTACTACATCTCGCCGGCGTGCACGCGCGTGCTCGGTTTTACGCCCGAACAGTACAGCGCCGATCCCCCGCGGTGGCGCGCCGCCATTCATCCCGAGGACCGGCCGCGCGTCACCAGCCTCTTCGACAGCGCGGCGAGTGCCGGCCGGCAAGCGAGCGCCGTATACCGCTTCCGCCACGTGGATGGGTCGCTGCGCTGGATTGAAGAAACCGTCGTGCCGATGCGGGACGGTCGGGGCCGAGTGACACGGATCGACGGCATCGCGCGCGATGTCACGGAGCAGCGCAAGCTCGAGGGGCAGTTCCGGCAGGCGCAAAAGATGGAGGCGGTGGGTCGCCTGGCGGGAGGTGTCGCCCACGACTTCAACAATCTGTTGACCGTCATCAGCAGCTATAGCGACCTTCTGCTCGAGGATCTTGCCGGCCACGACCCGCGACGCGCAGACGTGGCGGAGATCGGAAAGGCGGCATCCAGCGCGGCGGCGCTCACGCGGCAGCTGCTCGCGTTCAGCCGCCAGCAGGTGCTCGAGCCCGTGGTGCTGGATCTCAATGCGGTCGTCACCAGCGCGGAGAAGTTGATCAAGCGGCTGCTGGGCGAGGATATCGCGGTGGTCACGGCGCTCGCTCCCTCACTCGGGACCGTCAAGGCCGATCCAGGACAAATCGAGCAAATCATTGTGAACCTCGCGGTCAATGCGCGCGACGCGATGCCCGACGGGGGGAAGCTGACGCTCGAAACGGCGAACGTCGTCATGGATCAGGCCTACCTGCGCGATCATCCGGCGGCCACACCAGGTCCCTACGTCATGATGGCGGTGAGCGACACCGGGATTGGGATGGACGAACAGACCCAGCGTCAGATCTTCGAGCCGTTCTTTACGACCAAGGAGATGGGCAAAGGCACCGGGCTTGGGCTCGCGACCGTGTACGGCATCGTGAAACAAAGCGGCGGTTTCATTTGGGTCTACAGCGAGCTCCACCACGGCACGAGTTTCAAGATCTATCTGCCGCGTGCCGAGGAGGGCGCGGTCGCCGTGACGCCGAGCGATCAGGCCAAGCAGGCTCCACGCGGCACGGAGACGGTGCTGCTGGTGGAGGACGCGCCGGCGGTCCGCGCGGTGACGCGTCAGGTGCTCGATCGGCTGGGTTATACCGTGCTGGAAGCGCCCGATGGGAAATCGGCGGTGCACGTCGCCACCAAGCACCAGGGCACCATTCATTTGCTCGTGACGGACGTGGTCATGCCGGAATTGGGGGGACGCCAACTGGTCGAGCGCCTGATCGCGCTGCGGCCTGACCTCAAAGTGCTTTACGTCTCCGGCTACACCGACGATGCGGTGGTGCGCCACGGCGTGCTCGAGGCGGGGATCGCGTATCTGCAGAAGCCGTTCACTCCCGACATCTTGGCGCGCAAGGTGCGCGAGGTGCTCGAAGCACCGCGCGGCCCGTAAAGGCCACCCCGACGTGCGCCAACTCCGGCTGCGCGCGCTCCAGCGCCCGCCGCGACCAGCGCGGCAAGAGCGTGCTCAGCTCCGCCACCGCGAGCGCGCCGCAGATGCTGATCAGGCCGAAGGCCGTCCACAGTCCCATGATGACGAGCGGATTCGGGACGAGCCCGGCGATGGTAGGGGGTGTGCGGAAGATCCCGCTGCCGATCGTGATACCGACGATCAATGCCGTGCTGCCGAACAGTCCGATGACGCGCCGGAGATCCTGCGGCTGTGAATGAACGATCTTGGTGCTGTCCCTCG
The DNA here is from genome assembly GCA_036002655.1 of Gemmatimonadales bacterium. Lineage (GTDB taxonomy): Bacteria > Gemmatimonadota > Gemmatimonadetes > Gemmatimonadales > GWC2-71-9 > 20CM-2-65-7. The sequence goes on along the minus strand of DASYTD010000078.1, from coordinate 689 downwards.
TGCAGTCGGGTTTCAAGCCGGACCAGAAGCGGGAATCCGGCGGCGCGCGCTACGGCTGGAAGATGATGGGCGGAAAGCTCGTGGATCTGCTCGCGAGGCTCCCATGACGAAGCAGAATGCCAAAAGCACGTCGCGGAAGTTGTCACCAAAAGAACGCGAAGAACTACTCAGAGTATTGAAAGCCCGCTTTGAGAAGAATATGAACCGCCATGAAGGTCTCGAATGGACTAAAGTAAAAACAAAGCTGGAAGCGAATGCCGGAAAACTGTGGTCACTCGGCGAAATGGAAAGAACTGGCGGTGAACCGGATGTTGTTGCTCATGACAAGAAGACGGGTGAATACGTTTTGTCTGATTGTGCAGCGGAAAGTCCTAAAGGCCGCAGAAGTGTTTGTTACGACCGTAAAGCGCTGGAGTCAAGGAAAGAACATAAACCAGAAAACAACGCTATTGACTTGGCCGCTGCGATGGGCATTGAGCTCTTAACAGAGCAACAATATCGAGAGTTGCAGAAACTTGGAAATTTCGATACGAAAACGTCGAGCTGGGTGAAAACACCGTCTGATATTAGAAACCTCGGCGGCGCCCTCTTTTGTGATCACCGCTACGGCCATGTCTTCGTGTATCACAACGGTGCGGAGTCTTACTATGGCGCCAGGGCGTTCCGTGGCTCGCTGAGGGTCTAAACGC
>DASYTD010000077.1:0-6393 GCA_036002655.1 Gemmatimonadales bacterium | reverse complement strand
TGGTTCTATCTCTATTGGCTCCCGAAATTCCTCGACGCGACCTACGGCATCAAGCTCGCGCAGGTCGCCCTTCCTCTTATTACGGTGTATGTAATCGCCGACGTGGGGTCTATCGGCGGCGGGTGGCTGTCGAGTGGCCTGATCAAACGCGGCTGGACCGTGAACCGCGCGCGCAAGACGGCGATGTTGCTCATGGCCCTCGCGATCGTGCCCACGGCGCTGGCGCCGCGCGCCGGAAGCATGTGGGGCGCGGTGCTCATCGTCAGCGTGGCGGCCGCCGCGCACCAGGGGTGGTCGGCGAACGTCTATACGCTCGCGAGCGACATGTTCCCGCCCGGCGCCGTGGCGTCCGTCTCCGGCATCGGCGGCTTCGCCGGCGCCATGGGCGGCGTGCTGTTCCAGTGGCTCACCGGCCGGATTCTCGACGCGACTGGCGGCAACTACGCCTCGATCTTCGCCGTCTGCGGCTTCGCCTACGTCACGGCCTGGACGATCATTCACGTGCTGGCGCCGCGCCTCGAGCCGGCGCGGTTGACTTGATGTCGGGGGAAGTAAATCGAAGAGACGTCGTTTGAATCCGTGCCCTAAAGGGCCGGCTCGGCGATGGCGCGCGTCCTGAAGGACGCGATGAGCTCTTCAGAGCTCGTGCAGTGGCCGAGCCGGCGCTTCAGCACACGGATACACAACCACAACCGATGGAATCTCTATGCTTGCAGCAACTCTGATTCTTTCCCTGCTCCAATCCACTCCCAATACCCTCACGCCGGCCGAGCACGCCGCGGGCTGGCGCCTCCTGTTCGACGGCCGCACCCTCGCGGGTTGGCGCGGCATCGGTTACGACACCGTACCCTCGACACATTGGGTGGTGGTGAACGGCGCGATCAAGAAGATCGCGTCGGGCAACGTGCCGCGCGTGGCCGACGGGCGGCCGGCGGTCGGCGGCGACCTGGAGACCCGCGATTCGTTCGCCGATTTCGAGCTGAGCTTTGAGTGGAAGGTCACGCCGGGCGCGAACAGCGGCGTCAAATACAACGTGTCCGAAGCCATGTCGCTGGCCCAAGGCCACTCCGCCCTCGGCTTCGAGTATCAGATCCTCGATGACGACCGCCACGAAGACGCGAAGCTCCCGAGCCACCGCGCCGGCGCACTGTACGATCTTGTAGCGCCCAACGAGCAGAAGCAGCTGCGCCCCGTCGGCGAGTGGAACCGCTCGCGCATCGTGTTCCGCGGCAACCACGGCGAGCACTGGCTCAACGGTCAGATAGTCGTCGAATTCGAGCTCGGCACCGCGCGCATGGATTCGCTGCTGGCCGCCAGCAAGTACAAGACGATTCCCGGATTCGGCGACAAGCGCCGCGGGCACATCGTCTTGCAGGACCATGGGGATGAGGTCTATTTCCGCGAGCTGAAAGTGAGGCCACTATGAAACGCCGTCGCTTCGTGAAAACGGTTTCCAGCGCGGGGCTGGGGCTCATCGCGGCGCGTGCGCCGCTGTTCGCGAGGGGCTCGCCGAGCGAAAAGGTCGTGGTCTGTGTGATGGGCCTGAACAGTCGCGGCACCGTGCTGGCGAAAGTCTTCGCCAAGACGCCCAACGCCGAGGTCGCCGCCGTATGCGACGTGGACGCCACGGTGTTGGCCAAGGCTGCCGCAACTCTCGGGGTGAAGAGCATCTCCGATTTCCGGCGCGCGCTCGACGACAAGTCCGTGGACGCGCTCGTAATCGCGACGCCCGACCACTGGCACGCGCCCGCCACCATTCTCGCGCTGGCGGCCGGGAAGCATGTCTACCTGGAGAAGCCGTGCGGCCACAACGCGCGCGAAGGCGAGCTGCTGGTGGACGCGCAGCGCAAGGCGCGTCGCGTGGTCCAGATGGGCACGCAACGCCGCAGCTCGCCGCGCGCCATCGAAGCGATACAGGCGATTCGGGACGGGATCATCGGCCGACCCTACTTCGCGCGCGCGTGGTACGCGAACCGCCGCGCGACCATCGGGCGCGGCAAGCCCGCTCCAGTGCCGGGCGGTCTCGATTACGAGCTGTGGCAGGGGCCGGCGCCGCGCACGCCTTACCGGGACAACGTGATTCATTACAATTGGCACTGGTTCCGCCGCTGGGGCACGGGCGAGATCTGCAACAACGGCACGCACGAGATCGACGTCGCCCGCTGGGCCCTCGGCGTCGATCATCCGGTGCGCGTCACGTCCGCGGGCGGCCGCTATCACTTCGAGGACGACTGGGAGTTCACCGACACGCAAGAAGCGGCGTTCGAGTTCGACGGCGGCCGGTCGATCGCCTGGCAGGGGTTGAGCTGCAATCCCTATCCCGTCGAGGGCCGAGGCCGCGGGACAATGATCCACGGCACGACCGGCTCGATGGTGCTCGATCAGGACGGGTATGTCGTGTACGACATGGACAACAAGGTCGTAAAGCAGAACGTCGCGCCTCCGCCGTCGGGCACCGATTCGCTCGCGCTGAGCGGCGACGACCAGCTCACGGCGCTGCATATCGCGAACTTCGTCGAAGGCGTCCGCACCGGCGCGCCCGTGAGCCAGCCGATCGACGAGGGCGTGAAGAGCGTGCTGCTGTGCCATCTGGGCAACATCGCGCAGTGGACGGGTCGAGCGCTGCGCGTCGATGCCGCGACCGGCCGCATCCAGGGCGACGAGGCGGCGATGGCTCATTGGTCGCGGGAGTACGCGCCGGGCTGGGCGCCCACGGTTTGAGGGGACTCGCCCGTGTTATCGCGGGCTGAGAGCCCGCGCTCGGCGTTTTGTGCGCCCTCTAAGGGCGCACTCGTCGGCCGAGCCCGCCCTCTTAGGGCGGGTATGTGAACCCGGATCGCTTCTTCGATCCCGACCCGTCGATACGGCGTGTTGCACGTGCGCTGTACGAGGAGACGCGCCAGCTCCCGATCGTCTCACCCCACGGCCACGTGGATCCGCGCCTTCTCGCCGAGAACGCGCCGTTCCCCGAGCCGGCATCGCTCATCGTCCAGCCCGACCACTACATCCTGCGCTTGCTGTACGCCAATGGGGTGCCGCTCGAAGCCCTACTGAAGGGCGACCCGCGCCGGGTGTGGCAGCTATTCGCCGACAACTATTACCTGTTCCGCGGCACGCCGACGGGGGCGTGGCTCGACTACGAGCTGAGCGAGGTGTTCGGCGTGCGCGAGCGACTAGCGGGTGAGACGGCGGCGCGGGTGTACGACGAAATAGTCGAGAAGCTCGCCGCGCCCGAGTTCCGGCCCAGGGCGCTGTTCGAGCGCTTCAACATCGAGGTGCTAGCGACGACAGACGCAGCGACCGACAGCCTCGAGCACCATTGTGCCATCCAAAAATCCGGATGGAAGGGCCGCGTGATCCCGACGTTTCGGCCGGACGCGCTGTTCAAAATCTCATCGCCCCATTGGCCAGCCGCCCTCGACGCGCTCGGCGGCGTGCGCGATTACTCGGGGCTAGTGCGGGTGCTGACTGAGCGCCGCGCCTACTTCAAGCAGCTGGGTGCGACGGCGACCGATCACGCGGTGCTCGAGCCGTACACCGCTGCGCTAGCCGAGGAGGAGGCCGAGCGACTCTTTCAGCGCGCACGTGACGGCGATGCGACGCCTGACGACGAGCGCCGCTTCACCGCGCACCTACTGATGGAGATGGCTCGTCTTTCGCTAGCCGATGGGCTCGTGATGCAAATCCATGCCGGCGCGCTGCGCGACCACAACCACGCGGTCTTCGAGCGCTTTGGTCCCGACATGGGCGGCGACATCCCGGTGGCGACGGAGTTCACGCGCAACCTGCGCCCGCTGCTCAATGCCTACGGCAACGATCCACGGTTCACGCTCGTGCTCTTCACGCTGGACGAATCGACCTACAGCCGCGAGCTGGCGCCGCTGGCGGGGCACTACCCCGCGGTGCGCCTCGGCCCCCCGTGGTGGTTCCACGATTCGATGGAGGGCATGCGGCGCTTCCGCGAGCGGACGACCGAAACGGCGTCGATCTACAAGACGGCCGGATTCAACGACGACACGCGCGCGTTCTGCTCGATCCCGGCGCGGCACGATCTGGCGCGGCGCATGGATGCCAATTACCTCGGCGGCCTGGTAGCGCGCCACGTGATCGACGAGAGCGACGCGAGGCGCATGGCGCGGGCGCTGGCGTACGAGCTGGTGAAGACGACATATCGGCTGCCTTGAAGCACGAAAGCAGATCCTTCGCGCCTTCGGCGCTGAGGATGACAGCGCCGGCTCCTTTTGAAAAAAGAGATAAGACGACAAGCACCCCGAACTTAGAAGACGCCAAGACGCAGCAGACGCAGCAGACGCTGCAGTGGTCTCCAGTGGCGAGTGACCAGTTTCAATCGCCAATACCACACGTTTCGTGCTGATCCGCTATCGGCGATTCGATGGCAGCGGCGGCAAAGCACGACCGGCTTGGGGGGACGACCCCAGCGACCTGTCGACCAATCGTGATGCCGCGTCAGACCGCGCCGGCGGCCACACCACGCGCAGGCTCGCGCGCCCACCCGTCGCGCGTGGCGCGTTCGGACATTGTTCTTCCATTTCCAGTTGGGATGAGGCGCCTGGACTGTTTTCTCATGGCGGGGACACACCGGATACTTGGCGACATTGCTCATAGCATCTCGTCCGCAGGCAATGCAGGTGCTCCCGGTGGTGAGCGCGAAATTGCGGATAACTGAGTGCGGTTCGTGGGTGCTCCGGGCGGCAGTTCCTTTATGGTATCTCAACCCCGAAGAACTACATAACCCAAAAAACGCGCGTGACAGCTCTCCGGCTTTCGCGTTGTTGCTCGTTTCCACCGGCCGAGCGTAGCACCTGCGGGGTGCTGTCACGCTGCAAGCTCTCTGAGCCTTTCAAGCACCTTCACCATCGCCCACGTGTCCCGCTCGCAGTAGTTCAGCAGGTCCTGCCGCACGCGGTCGTGCTCCTCCTGCGGAATTTTCCCTGCCACAAAGAGGAGCCGAGCGATTTCCACGCTCGCCACGAGCCCGTCCACGATCACGAGATCGTCGTAGGTCAGCTCCGGGACGAGCGGCGTCAGCACGTACTTGAGACTGAAGCTGCCGAGGAAGTCGGGATGGTAGACATTCTCGCGCACGATCGGCAGCAGATCGACCAGCTTGTGCTCGAGTGCCTCGAGCTGCGGCTTCAGCTCGGGCACCGCCTTCTGCAGTGCCTGAATCTTGGTCCGCTCGAAATGGGAATAGGTCGCGATCGTGTCGGCGCGCCGTGTCGCCTCGAGCATGTGATGCACCAGCGCGGGCCGGCAGTCCTTCGGACCCTCCGCCAGAAACTCATCGTGCGCATACGTGCCGTCGTCCTGCAGCTCGTGATAGCTGAACTGCGCCGGTGCCTGCTCCCACGGTCCCATGCCCGGCCACACGGGGACCGCACGCTGGATCGTTTCGAAATCGAGGAAGCCGATTCTGCCGTGAAACGCCTCCAACGCCTTTCTCAGACCGGGCTCGACGATCAGGCGATTCTCCGTCATCGCGCGGATCTGCCGCTTCTGCGTCACGTTGAGCTTCTGCTGTGCCGGCAGGTCGGCAATGCGATGCACGCCCGTGAGCAGGAAGGCGCAACCCTTCTTCGGTCCGACGCCTGACAGATTCATGATATGGTCGCGATCTTGGGGCCAGCATCGCGCCATGAACGGGCATTCGTAGGGCTCGTGACAATGCAGCCCGATTGCTACGTCGGGCAGCGGGCCCGCCAGCATCTCGAGCTGCGCGTCGATTTCCCAGCCGACCTTGTTCAGCAGCGGTTCGACCGCTGCCGTCACATCCGCATGCTGGAAGAGCGTCTCGAGATCGGGGAAATGACACTCCCGGTTCAGATGCATGACGTCCGCGCCTGCGACCGGAATGCCGCTCTCTTTGAGGACATGCAGTTGCACCGCGACATCGGGGAGATGCTTCTCTTCCTGGGAGTTTGCCGCCTTCACCTCCGTGAGATGAAAGCCCTTCCCATCCGGCCTAAGGATGTCGACGGCCACGAACGTGTTGTCGGCGAGAAAGCTGGCCTCGAAGATCGCCGGCGCACCGTCGTCGATCAGCTGGCGCGTGAGCTGGACGCGCTCGTCGACTGCGTGGTGCGGGAGGTCCACGAGCACCCCGCCGGGGAATCTGCCTCGTGCCAACGTGCCGACGTGTGCGCCTTGGTCAAACCGGTCTTGTAGGACTTTGTCAGGCTGGAGCTCGACGGCGAGGGGCTCGTGGACCTTCCACCAGAGGAGCTTGTGGCATTGGACGCCGGCGGTGTAGCGGGACTTGGAAAGACGGTGCGGCATGCCTCCAATCTTTCTATTCTAATTCTCAAAAGCGAGCGCGCATGTCATCCCGAGCGAGCGCGCACGCGCGAGCGAGGGACCTGCTTTTGAGGCAGG
>DASYTD010000076.1:0-20264 GCA_036002655.1 Gemmatimonadales bacterium | reverse complement strand
CTCTGGTATCACCTGGACCAGACGATCGAGTCGTGGGTGGGCCGCTACGATTTCCGCTCGCGCCGGTTCTCGTCCGTCCAGGACGAGCGCGACCGGCACCGGGAGCGGCGCTACGAGATCTTCCCCGATTCCGGGTTCTATCGGGAAGAAGGACGCGACACGACGTTCGCGACCGTGCTGGAGCCGCTGGATGATGCTGCTTTCCTGTACTGGATCCGGACGGTGCCGCTCGAGGTCGGCAAGAAATACGAATACGCCCGCTATTTCCGCCCCGACCGCAATCCGGTCATCATCGAAGTGCTGGGGCGCGAGCGGGTCAGCGTCGCTGGGAAGAAGTGGCGCGCCCTCGTCGTGCGTCCCAGAATTCCCCAGGCGCGCGGCATTTTCGCGGAGAAGTCGGAGACGCGGATCTGGCTCTCGGACGACGAGCGCCGCCTCGTGCTCGCGATCCAGTCCAACTTCTCGTTCGGCCAGGTGACGCTGAAGCTCAAGGACTACGTGGTCCCGGGGGTGAATCAGCCATGACCGATTACCACGAAGCTGACTTCTCCCGCCTCAAGACCGTTCCCGTAGCCAAGCGCCCCAACAAAGTCGATGCCTCACTCCTCGCGCACCCGCCGCTGCCCACCGATCGCTCGTTCCGGGCTTTCCTCGACGCGCTGCCGGCGATTCTCGCCGCACAAGACCTGCGCTACGTCGTCGATCAAATCGTCGCGGCCGCGGGACGACGTGTTGTGCTGGCGATGCTCGGCGGGCACGTCATCAAAGTGGGACTGGGACCGCTGCTCATCGCCCTGATGCGGCAGCGCGCCGTCACAGCGGTCGCGATGAACGGCAGCGCGGCGATCCACGACTTCGAGCTGGCGGCGTATGGGGGCACCAGCGAAGACGTCGCCGCGGGATTAGGCAACGGCACGTTCGGCATGGCCGAAGAAACGGGGCGCGAGATGAACGCCGCGTTGGCGCGGGGCGCCAAGACGCAGCAGGGAGCGGGTGAAGCGTTCGCCGAATACTTGCGCGCGCGGAAGGATCTCCCGGGCCGCGACGTGTCCGTTCTGGTCGCCTGCGCCGAGCTGGGAGTTCCGGTTACCGTCCATGCGGCCATCGGCGCGGAAATCATCCATCAGCACCCCACCGCCGACGGCGCCGCGGTCGGCGCGACGAGTCATCGCGATTTCAAGCGTCTCGCCGGCGTGCTGCCGAATCTGGACGACGGCGGCGTGGTGCTGAACCTCGGCAGCGCCGTCGTGATGCCCGAGGTTTTTCTCAAGGCGTTGACCATCGCTCGGAATCTGAACGGCGGACGACCCAAGAACTTCACCGCGTGCGACTGCGACATGCAGCGCCACTACCGGCCGCGCGTGAACGTCGTCGAGCGACCCACGCTCGCGGGTGGCCGTGGCATTCAGCTCACCGGTCACCACGAAATCTTGCTCCCCTTAATCGCATGGGCGGTCTTATCGAGGCTCGACGCGTAGCGATCGTGCTGCTCGCTGCCGCCGTCGCGGCTTGCGTGTCACGCACCACGACGCCGCGCCAGACCGCCACGACCCCCGGCGGTGTTGCGTCGGGTACGACGGATGAGGTTCAGGCACTGGTGCGGCTCGCGCTGACGCTCGACGCCGCCGGCGACCGGCGCGCCGATTCGCTCTACGCATCCGACGCGCTCGTCGTGGGCAACGCACGCGTACGTCTGGCGGCGCCGCGGTTCGCGGGCATCGGCAGCGGCGGCCGGGTCACGATTTCGGCCGCGGCCGCGACCATCCAAGGGCGGTTGGCGTGGGTGTTAGTGGATTACAGATGGGTCAACCCGGCCGAGCGGCGTGCCGAGGCCGGCCGGGCAACAGTCATTTGTGAACGGCGGGGCGACGGCTGGAAGATCGTGCACGCGCACTCGAGCCAGCCACTGCCCTGGGAGCCGTAGGGGCCCAGCGTGCTGTGCCCTTACGCGTCCGCCGGACGCCCCTTGATCATGTCGCGAATGCGATCCGCGGTGCGCGGACTGACGATGCGCAGCGCGATGTACACAAAGAAGCCGATTACCGCCAGCCACAGGACCGTCACCGCGAGGCCGACCAAGCTCCCAAGGATTCCGAATATCAACTTGAGACCGAGCCATGCGACAACGGCGAGCAGCGCAAACCCCAAAAGGCTCCGGAACATGATTTCCTCCGTGGTGTCCGGTGCGTTTGCAGCGTACGCCTAAATGTCGCACAAAGTTTCGTCTTGTGAAGTCTTAGTCGCCGGCGGCGGCATCATCGGCGCCGCCTGCGCCCGTGCCCTCGCACTGCGCGGGCTGCGCGTCCTGATCTGTGAGCCGGGCCCTGAGCCCGCTGCGGCATCGGCGGCGTCGGCAGGGATCCTGGGCCCGCAGATCGAGCGCACGGATGAAGCGCTCCGCGCTCTGGGATTGCGTGCCCGCGACCTCTACGACACGTTGGCGTCCGCACTCGCCGAGACCACGGGCATCGACATCGGGTTGTGGCGCGAAGGCATCGCCTCCCTCGCGTTCGAGGAAGCCGAGGCTGAGCGGCTGCGCGACGCCGTCGCCCACCAGCGCCAGGCGGGACTGCGCTGCGATTGGCTCGAGCCCGCGGACGTCGCGGAACGCTTCCCCGCCACGGCACCCTGTCTCGGCGCCATGTTTGCGCCCGAGGACGGCGCGGTGGACGCGCCCGCGCTGACTCGCGCCTTGCGCGCCGACGCGCAGCGCTGCGGCGCCCACACGCTCAACGCGCGGGTAAACCGCCTCACCACGATTCTGGGTCGCGCGACGGGCGTTGAGACGACGGCCGGCAACATCAAGGCGGAGCATGTCATCATCGCGGCCGGCGCATGGTCGACCGGGATCGAGCACCTGCCGCGACGGTTACCCGTCGAACCCGTCCGGGGACAGATGGCGGCCGCGCCTTGGCCGGCCGATATGCCGCGTACAGTCCTCTACTACGATCACGGGTACGTGCTGGCGCGCAGCGGCGAAGCAATCTTCGGCAGCACCATGGAACGCGTGGGATTCGAGGGCGGCGTCACACAGGCGGGAATCGCCGAGATCGTCGCGGCGGCAAGACGCCTGTTGCCGCACCTGCCGTCGGTTCCGACGCGGACGTGGGCGGGGCTGCGGCCCCTGACGCCCGATGGACGTCCCATCGTCGGCCCCGATCCCGATGTGCGCGGCCTGTGGTACGCCACGGGCCACGGGCGCAACGGAGTTTTGCTCGCCGCCCTGACCGGCGAGATCATGGCAAGCCTCCTCACCACGGGCGCATCCGAGATAGAGATTGCTTCTCTCGCTCCGGAGCGATTTACTTCTTAGGTGTTTCGGAATTGCGCTTTTTGTAACGCGTCGTTCGACGGTGATGGTGGCCCTTCCGGCCTCGGCATCGGCCGGCGCCTCGCGTTCGATGAATGGAAAGGACGGCTGTGGGTCGTCTGTCCCCGCTGCAGCCGTTGGAATCTCACGCCCTTCGATGACCGGCTGGAACGCATCGAGGCCGTCGCACGCGCCGCGAGTCAGGGCCGCATCGCGGCGTCCACCGATCAGGTCGCGCTGATTCGCTGGCAACGCTACGACTTCGTGCGGGTCGGCAAGCCACCGCGCGTGGAGCTCGCGACATGGCGCTACGGCGAGCGACTGCGCAATCGCCAACGCGAGCGCATGAAAGTCGTCGTCCCGCTGACCATCGCGGCCATCGGCGTCGGCATCGCCGCGAACGTCGCCGCGGGCGGCGGATTCGGCGTGATTGTGTGGAACATCCATCGGGTCGCGGACTGGATGTATCTGCGCATGGTGGGCGGTCGCAAAGTCGCCCTGCTCGAGCCGCCCATCTGCGCGCACTGCGGCAGCGTCATGCAGCTGCGAGCCCGCCACGTCCAGCATGCGCGCGTCGTCCCGGACCGGCACGCTGACATGGCGGTCGTGCTGAGCTGCCCGCGCTGCCGGCATGAGGGCGCACAGCTCACCGGTAGCGAGGCAATCCAGGTCCTGCGCCAAGGCCTCACCTATCTCAACCTGTCGCGCGCCGGCCGGCGGCGGGCAGAGGATGCGGCACGTGAGGTGGATCAAGTAGGCGGCCCGGACCGCCTCGTCCGCGACATCGCGCAGCGCGAACTGACGCTGCGCGCGCTGCGCCCCGAGCGTGGCTTGGCTTTGGAAATGGCCGTGGACGAACGAGCGGAGGTCGAGGAGCTCGAACGGCAATGGAGAGAGGCCGAGGAGATCGCAGACATCGCCGACGGGACATTGAGCACATCGGCAGATATCGAAGACGAGTTGCGTCGGCTGAAGAATTCAGGAGGTAATCAACCGTCCGGTTGAAAAATGGCCTACCCCGGCCTTTAAGCTGCCACTATCTTCGAGTTCCATGGCTGCTCCCCTCGTGCAAATCATGGCTGCCGCTTCGCCCCCCGCAGGGGAGGCAGATCGCAAACCACCCTGGCTCAAAGTAAAGGCGCCTGGTGGACCCAACTACCTGGCGCTCAAGCACATGATGCGGGACCTCAAGCTGCACACGGTCTGCGAGGAAGCCCACTGCCCGAACATCGGTGAATGCTGGGAGCATCACGCCGCCACGTTCATGATCCTGGGCGACGTATGCACGCGAAACTGCGCGTACTGCGCGGTCGCCCACGGCACCCCGGCGCCGCTCGACGCGGGCGAGCCGGAGCGGCTGGCCAGCGCCGTCGCACAGATGGGATTGAAGCACGTGGTGATCACGAGCGTGGATCGCGACGACTTGCCGAACGGTGGCGCCGAAGTATTCGCGGCATGTATCGCGGAGATCCGGCGGCGACTGCCGCAGACCTCCGTCGAAGTTCTGATCCCCGACTTCAAAGGCAATCCAGAAGCCCTCCGCCTCATCGTTGCTGCTCGACCCGACATCCTCAATCACAATCTCGAGACGATCGCCCGCCTGTATCGCATTGCGCGGCCCGGCGGCCGGTATCCGCGCGCGTTGGAGCTGCTCGAGCGTGCCAAGGAAATGAATCCCGCGCTGCTCACGAAGTCGGGGCTCATGTGCGGGTTGGGCGAGGATTGGGATGAGCTGCTGACGGCGATGCGCGATTTGCGGGCCGCACACGTCGACATCCTCACCGTCGGCCAGTATCTCCGCCCATCCGATCAGCATCTGCCCATCGCGCGCTGGTACACGCCGGACGAGTTCGCCGAGCTGAAGCGCTACGGGATGTCGCTCGGATTCCGGCACGTCGAATCTGGCCCGTTGGTCCGATCGAGCTATCACGCCTGGGAGCAAGTGGAGGCCGCGACTGCATGACCGCCACCGCCAGATCGCCTAAAGACACTGCCCACTCGGAGCTGCACCTCCGCATGCTCCGGCAGATGCTGCTCATTCGTCGCTTCGAAGAGAAAGCGGCGGAGGCGTACGCGCTGGGGAAGATCGGCGGTTTTTGCCACCTCTACATCGGACAGGAAGCGGTCGGCGTCGGCGCGCTCGCCGCATTGCGAGACGACGACTACGTGATCTGCTCGTATCGCGAGCATGGCCAGGCGCTGATCAAGGGCATCTCACCGAACGCGGTGATGGCCGAGCTATTCGGCAAGGCGACGGGCTGTTCGAAGGGGAAGGGCGGCTCGATGCACCTGTTCGATGTCAATCGCCACTTCATGGGCGGGCACGGGATCGTTGGCGCCCACATCCCCCTCGGCGCCGGCCTTGCGTTCGCCAGCAAGTACAAGGGCAGCGACCAGGTCTGCGTCTGCTTCTTCGGCGAGGCCGCGGTGAACATCGGCGCCTTCCACGAGACGCTGAACATGGCGTCCGTCTGGAAGCTGCCCGTGATCTTCCTGTGCGAAAACAATCGCTACGGCATGGGCACCGCGTTCGAGCGCGTCGCCGCCGTCAGCGACATCGTCGAGCACGCCTGTAGCTACGACATGGCCGCTGAGCTCGTGGACGGCATGAACGTGCTCACGATGTACGACGCGACGCGACGCGCCGTCGAGCGAGCCCGGAAGCACAGCCATCCCACGCTGCTCGAGGTGCGCACCTACCGCTTCATGGGCCACTCGATGTCCGACCCGCTGCACGGCGTCTATCGCACCAAAGACGAAGTGGAAGAGCAGAAGGCCCGCGACCCCATCACGCATCTCGCCGCGAAGCTCAAAGAAGACGGCGTGATCGATCAGGCGGCTCTCGATGCGATGGATGCGGAGATCCACAGCGAGGTCGAGGAAGCCGTCAAGTTCGCCGATGAGAGCCCCGATCCCGATCCTGACGAGCTCTACAACGACGTGCTGGTGGACTGATGGCGACGCTCACGTACCGGGACGCCTTGAATCAGGCGCTGCGCGAAGAGATGCAGCGCGATCCGAACGTGTTCCTGATGGGCGAAGAAGTGGGCGTCTATCAGGGCGCGTACAAGGTCAGCCGGGGGCTGCTGGAGGAGTTCGGTCCGCAGCGCGTGGTGGACACGCCGATCGCCGAGCTGGGCTTCGCCGGGATCGGCGTCGGAGCCGCGATGGGTGGACTCCGGCCCGTCATCGAGTTCATGACGTGGAATTTCGCCGTCCTGGCGCTCGATCAGATCGTGAATTCCGCCGCCAAGATGTTGTACATGTCGGGCGGCCAGATCCCGATGCCGATCGTCTTCCGCGGACCGAACGGGGCGGCGCTGCAGTTGTCGTCGCAGCATTCCCAGGCGTGGGACAGCTGGGTCGCCCACATCCCCGGCCTCAAGCTCGTGGCGCCGGCGACGCCGGCCGATGCGAAAGGCCTCCTCAAGTCCGCCATTCGCGACAACAATCCCGTGATCGTGCTCGAAGGCGAGATGCTCTACAACATCAAGGGGGACGTGCCCGACGGTGAGCATATCGTGCCCATCGGGCGCGCCGACATCAAACGCGCAGGCTCGGATGTGACGCTCGTCTGTCATTCGAAAACCGTGACTGTCGCATTAAAGGCTGCCGAGCAGCTTGCCCAGCAGAACGTGTCGGCCGAGGTGGTGGATTTGCGGTCGATTCGCCCGCTCGACGAAGCGGCGATCCTCGAATCGGTCAGGAAGACGAACCGTGCCGTCGTCGTAGAGGAAGGCTGGCCGCACGCGGGAATCGGTGCACAGATCGTCGATCTCATTCAGCGCGACGCCTTTGACGACCTCGACGCGCCGGTGCAGCGGATCACGCAGGCCGACGTGCCGATGCCCTACAACAAGCATCTCGAGCGTGCGGCGAAACCGTCGCCCGAGAAGGTCGTCGCGGCCGCGCGGCGCGTTCTGTACCTCGAGTAGATCCCGCCCATGGCCACCAAAGTCCACATGGAGGCGCTCTCGCCCACGATGGAGGAGGGGCGGCTCGTGAAGTGGACGAAGAACGAGGGCGACGCCGTGAAGTCGGGTGACACGCTCGCCGAGGTGGAGACCGATAAGGCCGTTATGGAGCTGGTCGCCCGCGCCGACGGGCAGCTCCTCAAGGTGATGGTGCCCGAGGGGACGACGGTGCCGGTGGGGAACGTCGTGGCGTATATCGGGAAGCCGGGCGAAAAAGTAGATGGAGCAGGGAGCGGGGAGCAGGGAGCAGCAAAGCCCGCGGGAGCGGGGAGCCGGGAGCAGGGAGCGGTCAAACCACCGATACCCGCTCCGGCAACCGCTCCGGCACCAGCTCCCGCCGCACCTGCCGACGCAACTCGTGTTAAGGCCTCTCCGCTCGCGAAGCGAATTGCGAAGGACGCTGGGGTCGATCTCAAGCTTGTCCAAGGCTCAGGGCCGGGCGGGCGCGTCATCAAGCGCGACGTTGAGGGCGGGGCAACCCAGGCGGCGCGAGCGGCCGTTCCTGCTCCCCGCTCCCCGCTCCCTGCTCCCTCCGGGGCGCCCTTCGAAGACGTGCCCCTCACCCAGATCCGGAAAACGATTGCGAAGCGTCTCGCGGCCTCGATCGGGCCGGTGCCGCACTTTTTCCTGACGAGCGAGATCGACATGGAGCGCGCCGCGGAAGCGCGCGACGCCCTGAACAAGCAGCTCGGTGACGAAGGCAAGGTCTCCTTCAACGACATCATCATCAAAGCCGTCGCCCTGGCGTTGGTCCGTCACCGCGCCTGTAACGCCTGGTTCCAGGAGGATCACATTCGCTACTGGAACGAGGTGCATATCGGGATGGCGGTCGCGATCGAGGATGGGCTGATTACGCCCGTCATCCGCACCGCCGACCTGAAGACGCTGGGGGAGATCGGCGCGGAGGCGCGCGAGCTGGCGGGGAGGGCGCGGAACCGCCGTCTCAAGCCCGAGGAATACACCGGCGCGACTTTCAGCGTCTCGAACCTCGGCATGTTCGATATCGATCAGTTCACCGCGGTGATCAACCCGCCCGAGGCCGGCATCGTGGCAATTGGAAGCATTGTGGCAAAGGCCGTGCCCGAAGGAGATCACGTGGTCGTGCGGCGCCGCCTGCGGATCACGATGAGCTGCGACCATCGCGTGATCGACGGCGCGACGGGCGCGGCGTTCTTGAAAACGTTGAAGCAAATGTTGGAAAACCCGTTGGCGATGCTGTTGTGACATGGCGTAGGGGCGCAGCATGCTGCGCCCCTACCAAAACGAACCAGGATCATTCGTGGCCAATCAATTCGACGTGATCATTCTCGGCGGCGGCCCCGCGGGCTATATCTGCGCGATTCGCAGCGCCCAGCTCGGCCTCAGCACGGCCGTCGTCGAGCAGGAAAAGCTGGGCGGGGTTTGCGTGAACATCGGGTGCATTCCCACCAAGGCGCTCCTGCATTCGGCGTATATCGCGAGTCTGCTGCGGGAGTCGAAGGAGTTCGGCGTCGAGGTCACAACTCTCAAGACCGACTACAGCGTGGCGATGAAGCGCTCCCGGCGCGTCAGCGATCAGAACTCGAAGGGCGTCGAATTCCTGATGAAGAAACACAAGATCACGGTCGTGAAGGGCACCGGTGTGGTGCAGCCCGGCAAGAAGGTGAGAGTCGGCGGCGACGTACACGAGGCCAAGAAGGCGGTGGTGATCGCTACCGGCTCCCGCGTCAAGGGCATTCCCCAGATCGGCCTGGAAATCAACAAGACCACCGTGATTTCCTCCGACGAAGCGCTCTTGCTCGAGCAGGTGCCGGCGTCGCTGGCGATCCTTGGCGCCGGAGCCGTCGGCATGGAGTTCGCCGACATCTTCCAGGCGTTCGGTGTGAAGATCACCCTGATTGAAGCCTTGCCCCGCATCCTGCCGATCGAGGATGCCGAGGCGTCCGACACGTTGACGAAGAGCTACAAGAAACGCGGCATCGAGGTGATCGCCGGCGCCACGGTCACCAAGGCGGCTGTTGGAAAGGACAAGGTGACGCTCGACCTCGAAGCGGGCGGCGAGAAGAAGCAGCTGACCGTAGCCGCCGTCCTCATGGCCGCGGGCCGGGCGGTGAATACCGAGAACATCGGCCTCAAGGAATGCGGTATCCAGCTCACCGACCGGGGCTTCATCAAGGTCGACAAGAATCTCCAGACGACCGCCCCCGGGTACTATGCGATCGGCGACGTCGCCGGGCCGCCCATGTTGGCCCACAAGGGGTTCCGTGAGGGTGCGGTGGTCGCCGAGATCATCGCGGGGCAGAAGCCCCATCCGATCAAGTACGACAACGTCCCGAGCGTGACCTACTGTCATCCCGAAGTCGCGAGCATCGGTTTGACGGAAGATCAGTGCAAGGAGCAGCAGCTGGACTACGTGGCCGGGCGCTTCCCCTTCTCGGCCAACGGCCGGGCGCGCGGCACCGGCGAGACGGAAGGCTTCGTGAAAATTCTCCGCGACAAGAAGTACGGCGAGATTCTCGGCGCGCACATCGTGGGCGCGCACGCGTCGGAAATGATTCACGAGCTGGCCGTCGCACGCGAGAACGAGTACACCGTCGAAGAAGTCGACCTGGCGATCCACGCCCATCCGACGATGTCCGAAGCGGTCGGTGAAGCCGCACTCGACTCACTCGGCCGCGTGCTCCACCTGTGAACGACGAACCCACGAAGGACCCGCTCGCCCTCGGGCTGGGCTCCCTCGCTGGAGGGATAGGATTCGGAGCCGCTTGTATGACCACCGCACAGATTGTCGTGGCGTGGAATCAGGAGCGCTATGACGTTCATGGTTACGTGCTTGTGGCCGGACTCTTGTCGGGGCTGGGGGTTGGTGGGATGTGCGGGTGGTATCGCAGCTACCTCCTGGACAATATCTGGCAACGCGGGGTGATCGCGGTGCTGGCGGCGCTAGGGGCGATTCTGATCGGCTTCCTCGCGGCTCCGATCGAACGCTTCTTCGGCGTGCTCGGAATGATCGTCTGGCTTCTCTTCAGCGTCGTGATCGGCGTGCTCGCCACGCGCTGGGCGAACAAGGGCAAGGGTCTCGCGGCACCGTGAGCACGCTCGAAGTCATTCAAGCGGGCACGGTTCCCTACCGTGAAGGCCTCGCGTGGCAGCGCCAGCTCGCCGAGGACCGGATCGCGGGTCGCCTGCCGCACGACGTCCTGTTGCTCCTAGAGCATCCTCCCGTCGTCACGCTGGGCCGGAATTCCCACGCCGCTCACCTGCTCCGGCCCGCCGGGATCGATGTATTCGAGGTCGAGCGAGGTGGCGACGTGACCTTCCACGGACCGGGTCAGCTGGTTGGGTATCCGATTCTCGATCTCCGCGCCCCCCCGTACCAGCAGGATCTCCATTGGTACCTGCGCACGCTCGAACAAGCGCTGATCGATGCCCTCGGCCTCCTCGACATCCCCGCTGAGCGGAACCCGGGACTCACCGGTGTTTGGACGCAGGGCAAGAAGATCGCGAGCATCGGCATTCACGTGAAGCAATGGGTGACGTGGCACGGATTCGCCCTCAACGTGGCCACTGATCTCGCAGATTTTGACAGGATCGTGCCGTGTGGGATTCACGGTGTGGTGATGACGTCGGTTCAAAACGAGCGGGGAGCGGGGAGCAGGGAGCAGTTGTGGGAGGAAAGCGTCGCGGCCGTTGTTAAGGGATTTGAGCGTGTTTTTCGAGTTGATCCCATTCTGAAGAATGGGCCCAGTGAGGCGCTGCGCTTAAGCGCAGTGGCGAACCGGGCCCACGCTTGAGCGTGGGAAACGCCCGCGTTCCTCCCGGCCAAGTTCCCACCACCAAATGGCCGGTCCTCCATTACGGCGACGTGCCCACCGTCGACACGTCCCAATGGACGTTCATGGTATCGGGACTCGTCGAGCGGCCGTTCTCGCTCACGTACGACGAGCTGCTCGCTCTCCCCCGCAAGACCGTGGTCTGCGACATCCACTGCGTCACGACTTGGAGTCGGCTCGACAACACGTTTGAAGGCGTGCCCGTGCAGGCCCTGCTGGAGCGGGCCGGCCTCAAGCCGGCGGCGCAGTACTGCCTCGTCGTCGCTGAGCAGGGGTTCACTACCAACCTGCCACTCTCGGACCTGAATCGGCCCGACAATCTCATTGCCTTGAAGTGGGCCGGGGAATGGTTGACGCCCGAGCACGGGTGGCCGGCACGGCTGCTGGTCCCGCACCTCTATTTCTGGAAAAGTGCGAAGTGGGTGCGCGGCTTCGAGCTGCTAGACGAAGATCTTCCGGGATTCTGGGAGCAGAACGGCTACCACATGCGCGGCGATCCATGGACGGAAGAGCGCTATGGCGGCCGCGGTTTGACGCAGCACGAGATCAATAAGTTCAGGAACGCGAGCAAGAAGCTCGCGCGGTAGCGTTACTCCCGCTGAAACGTGGGCTTCAGATCCGCCGCGGTCGGGATAGCTGGGTCGTGGATTACGATGCTGATCGTGTTGATGGGCTGTACGCTCCCGCCAAACGTGAAGGCTTCCCCACCGATCGTGAAGCTGCTGAATTCGATCTGACGGTCTTTCAGGGTGAACGTGCCGGCATAGGACCAACCCAGCGCCTGCACGGGTCCGCCGCCGCGTGTACAATCCATGCTCCCAAAAAGGTCCAAAATGAATCCCTTGCCGTCCGGAAAGACCGTGAGTAGGCCTCCGGTCAAATTCACGTCACATTCGAGCGTGGCCGAGAGCAGCTGCGGTAAGTCTCGGCCATCCTGGCTTACCAGGTCATATTGACCCCGCAAGTCCACTGGTGTGAGCGGATCATGACACGAGACCACCAACGGGAGGGCGACGAGCAACGCGAACGCGACGGTAGCGCGCATAACTGAACCCCGGAGCTGACGAGACAGCATCTCTTACCCGTGACGCTGGATGCCGTTCGCGCCCATCAGATCGTAGAACCGCCGGAAGACTTCGATCCCGTCCCAGAGCTGCTGCAATTCGAGTTTCTCGTTCGGGGCGTGCAGCCGGTCATCGGGAAGGCCGATCCCCGTGAGAATGACCGGCGCGCCGGCTGCGCCAAGCGCCGGCACCACCGGAATGGATCCGCCGGCGCGGGCCGGGACCGTACCCCGCCCCGTGACCTGCTTGAAGGCCTGATCGAGCAGCTTGAACGCGGGATGATCCAGCTTGATCTGCGCCGGATCGGCGCCATGGAGAAAGCGCACCGTGGCGGTGACATGTTTCGGGGCCAGCCGCTTCACCGCGGTCGCGAGCAGCCGCTCAACGGTTTTCAATTTCTGATTGGGCACGAGCCGCATGCTGACTTTGGCGGTCGCCTCGGCGGGAATGACGGTCTTGGCGCCTTCGCCCGTGAAGCCGCCGAGAATACCGTGGATTTCAAAGGTGGGGAGGGCCCAGAGACGCTCCAGCACCGAATACTTCTTCAGCCCAACGAGTCCCTTCCCCTGCACGCGCTTATTCAGAAAATCCTTTTCATTGAATGGCAGCTTCTGCCAGGCCGCCAGCTCTGCTTTGGAAGGACGCTTCACGGCGGTGTAGAGGCCGGGGATGTTGATCTTCCCGTCCTCGCTTTTGAGACGTGTGAGCAGCCGGCACAGCTCTTCGTGCGCGTTCGGCGCGGCGCCGCCGTACTCTCCGGAGTGCAGATCGGTCTTGGAGGTGCGGACCGTGATCTCCGCGTACAGGAGTCCGCGCAACGTCGCGTAGACCGCCGGCCAGCCTGGGGCGACGTACGACATGTCCGCGACCAGCACCGCGTCCGCCCGCACACGCTGCGGCTCACGCTTCAGGAGATCGAACAAGACCTTCGAACCGTACTCCTCTTCGCCTTCGATCAGAAATCGAAAGTTGACGGGCGGTTTGGAAGAGGCCGCGATCGCCTTCAGCAAACAGAAGACCTGTCCTTTGTCGTCGCTGGAGCCGCGCGCGTAGACGCGCCCGTCGCGAACCGTCGGCTCGAACGGCGGCGTGGTCCATTCGGCGAGCGGATCGGGCGGCTGCACGTCGTAATGCCCGTAGATCAGCAGCGTCGGCGCACCGGGCACTTCAGGGCCGGCGGCCCAAACGACGGGATGGGTTTCGCTGCCGAGAAACTGGACATCGTGACAGCCGAGACGGCGCAGCTCGGCGGCGACCCAGTCGGCGGCGGCGCGGCAGTCGTTGTTGTGCGCGGGAAGCGTCGACACGGACGGAATCCGGAGGAATTCGCTCAACTCGCGGAGCAATTGATCATGAGTCATCGGGGCAGAAATGTAGGGACGACGGTCGCCGCTAGCCAGCTACAAGGGCTCGGGTAGATTCTAGCGCCATGCGCACGACCGCGTCCTACGATTTGTTCCCCGATGCCCGCAGCGAGCGGGCCCTCGCGCGGGCCCGTTGGCTCGCGCGGGAAGGACGGATGCGCGACGCGCAGACGGCGTACGACGAGCTGCTGGCCGCAAAGCCGGAGCTGAAAGCCTGCTGGGCCGAGTATTTCGAGCTGCTACGCGCCGGCGGCCGTCGCGAGGAAGCCCTTCAGCTCGCCGATCGCGCGCGGGCCACGTTCGGCGAAACCGGATTCTCGTTCACGCTGCGGGGCGCCGCGCTCACCGAGCTCGGCCGCTATCAGGAGGCTCTGGCGGAGCTGGAGCGGGCCGTCGAAGTGGATCCCGACCTGGCGCTCGTGTGGCATGAGCTGGGCTACGCGGCGTACAGGCTGGGCGACAAAAACCGTGCGCTGCTGGCTCTCGATCGCGCGTTCGCCCTCGAGCCGCATACGGATACGCTGAAACTCCGCGGTCAGGTGTTGCGGGAAGCCGGGCGCTACCAGGCGGCCGAAGTCGCCTTCGAGGGCGCGGCCCAGGCGGCGGAGCACGCGGAACAGCGCGCGGATGCGGAACGCGAGATCGCCGCGACACGCCGGTACGGATACTACAGCCCGCGCCGTCCCGACGATCTCACCTCCGCCGAACGCTGGTTCGCCGATACCGGCACGATCGTGCTGGCATCCACGCCGGGGCCCGTGGCGCCGAGCGATGAGACGCTGGTGGCGACGTTCGCCGAGGTCGCCGCGAACTGTGACTGGCAGTTCGGCCAGGTGCTCCTGCTCGGCCCAGAGTTCCCCGCGTGCAACGATCTCGCCGAGCGGATGGGGGCGCCCCTGGTCACGCCGGCGGCCTTCGACCCCGCGGTCTGTCCGCTCGTCGTAACGTTACGGCCGCTCCTCGCCGACAAGACGTGGACCGGCATCGTCGGGCGGCTCACCGACCAGTCTACCGGACTCGTCCTGGCATTGGAGCACCCCGCCGAGACCCCGGCGGGGACCACGGCCGACGTGATCGGCGTGCTGACCGATGCCGGCAAACGTCGTGAGTGCGCGCCGAATCCGGTCCAGGCCGTGCATGGCGTCGGACTTCCGGGCGCCCGCCTGGCAGGCCGTCGCCTGCGCCCCATATGATTTCACACCCTCAAGGGTGTGCTCGGCAATCTCTGTCCTTAAGGACAGCGTCAGCCGAGCACGGGCGTTAGCCTGTCCAAACTATGACTGCAACCGAGCAACCGCCGCGCACGACTCGTGCGCCGATGTCGGGCAAGGCCATCGTCCAAAGCCAGTTCGACCGGGCCGCCGACTTGATCAATCTCGAAGCATACATGCGGAAAATCCTGATGTCGCCGTTTCGCGAGGTGCAGGTGGAAGTCCCGGTGCGAATGGACGACGGGCGCATCGAGGTGTTCACCGGCTACCGCATTCAACACAACGGCGCCCGCGGGCCCTGCAAGGGCGGCATCCGCTATCATCCGGAAGCCGATCACGACGAGGTGCTGGGCCTCGCGACGATCATGACGTGGAAGACGGCGCTCATGGACATCCCGTTCGGCGGCGCCAAGGGCGGAGTGACGGTCGATCCGAAGAAACTGTCCAAGCTCGAGCTGGAGCGGCTGACCCGCCGATTTACGCAGCGCATCGCCATCGTGCTCGGCCCCTACCGCGACATCCCCGCCCCCGACGTCAACACCAATGCACAAGTGATGGCCTGGATTCTCGACGAATACTCGAGCCGCCAGGGCTACAGCCCCGCCGTTGTCACGGGCAAGCCGGTGGCGTTGGGCGGCTCGCTGGGCCGCGAAGAGGCGACCGGCCGCGGCGTGATGTACGTGATGCAGGAGTACGCCCGCGATTTCGGCATCACGCTCAAGGGCAGCCGGGTCGTCATCCAGGGCTTCGGCAATGTGGGGAGTCACCTCGCGCGGCTGCTCGACACGGAGGCGGGCGCCAAGATTGTCGCCGTGAGCGACGTCGCAGGCGGCATCTACAACGACAAGGGACTCGACGTTCCCGGCCTGCTGGCCCACACCGCGCAGGGCAAGACGGTGTCGGAGTGGCAGGGCGGCAAGCGGATCACGAATGACGAGCTCTGGACGATTCCCTGCGAGTGGCTGGTCCCGGCCGCACTCGGCGGGGTGATCACGAAGGAGACGAACGCCCGCACCGTGGATTGCAAAGTCGTGGTGGAAGGCGCGAACGAGCCGACCACGCCGACGGCCGACAGGATTTTGGAGGAGCGCGGCATCGCGGTCATCCCGGATTTCCTCGCCAACGCGGGTGGCGTGACGGTCAGCTACTACGAGTGGGCACAGAATCTCCAGCAGTATCGCTGGACCCACGAGCAGGTAAATCGCGAGCTCAAGGCAACGATCACGAAGGCGTACGTGTCGGTGCGGGACCTGGCGAAGGAAAAGAAGGTGACGTTCCGCACAGCGGCCTACGGGATTGCCCTACAGCGAGTGGCTGACGCTGAACGACTGAGAGGGAACTAGTCTTCCACCTTCATACCGGGCCGCGAGTACAGCGCCTGGTAGGGGTCACGGTCGGTCTGCGTGAAGACGCGAATCTGAATGGCCCGAATCGTCTCGGCGATGTCCGCGTTGTTCTGTAGGTAAATCTCGTCGAACAGATTCAAATCCATCCGATAGAGCCGCTCGGCGATGATGACGGCGTTGTTGAGCGGCGCCTGCGCGAACCAGCGCCAGTCGTAGGTCTCCAATGATTGCCCGACGGGCCCGCGGAACTGCTCCCGCGCCCAGCCGAAGAGCAAGGTCCGGACCTGCTCCAATCGCTCGCCGTTCAATGGCTCCGCGTATGCTGAATCGAGGCGCCGGGCGAGCTCGGCATAGAAGACGTCCAACGTGCGCTCGTCACGCCAGCGCGCTGCCGCGCGCCGGGCATCCATGGTGTCGTGCCGCGCTCGGAAGAACGCCTCGGCCCCGCGGTAGCCGACGAAGCTCGCGAAGCTCTCGTTGAAGGGCGTCTGACTCTTCACGTACAGCGTGTTGTGCGCCAGCTCGTGCAGCACGGTGGCGACGAGCTCCATCGTGTCACGGCTCATCGCGGTCGAGAAGAGCGGATCGCTCAAGTACCCTAGCGTCGAAAACGCTCCGGACGGCCGCAGCCAGACATCGAGTCCCTGGCGCTGGAGCCGTTCGGCCTCGCGGCGGGCACGTGACGCCTTGAAGAACCCCTTGTACGGCACGATTCCCACAATCGGGTATCGCCACGTGACCTCCCGCAGCTTGTCGCGGCGGCTCGCGGACAGCACCAGCAGGAGCGTGTCACGACCCACGTCCACGTAGCTCGTATAGGTGCTTCCCACCGCCAATCCGAGCGAATCGGCCGCATACGCGCGAGCCGCGAGGACCAGCCCCAACCGCTGGCGCAGCGGCGTGGCGGTCGCGGAATCGGCGATGAGCTTGTCGATCGCGCGACGCCGGAGCAGCAGCCGCGCCTCTTCGACCCCGGCGCGGGCGATATAGCGCGCATCGGCGCTGATGATCAGCATCAGCGCGACACCCGCGACCACCGCCCCGAGGGCGATGACGACGATGCGCTTCAAGAGGCGGCCCCAGCGTGGGCGCGCGCGCTCGACTACGGCGTCCAGCGCAGCCCCACCCGGTGCGTTCCGCCTCCGAGTGCCTCGTATGCCTGAAACGCGTAATCCATCGCGAGCCCTCCCAGGACGACGCCGCCACCCAGCGTGACGCGAGAGGCATCGGTGACGGCCGGTCGAGTGGCATAACCGACCCGCGCCACCAACCCGACGCCGCCTGTCACGATGCCGCCCTCGACTCCCTGAACGAGCACGGCGCGCCGGAAGCGGGTCCACTGTCCTTCGAGCGTCGTGAGCAGACGAAACGTGCCCTGTGGATCGGTATAGTTGAGCGTCACGCCGGCGCGGGTGCGCCGTGGAAGCAACGCACCGTCGCCCAAATCGCCGCCCAGGTTCTGGACGCTGACGCCCGCCGCCATGATATCGAAGACGGCGATCGCCATGCCGATATCTCCGGCCCAGGCATCGCTCACCGCCGCGCCCATCTGCTGGCGATCATACTTCGCGGTGACGCCGAGTGCCGCAAATCCGCGGCGGTAGACGAGCGTCGTCGCGGCCAGCGCCTCGTACGGATGGAATGAAGCCCCGGTCGTCATGCCGCGGCGACCTCCGGTCGCCGGATCGGGGACCACCACCGGCTCGGAGCCATAATCGAGCGTCTGCGCGCCAAAGCCCCACGTCCAGCGGCTCACACGCAGCGCGAGTGCGGCCGTGGACACCGCGCTGCCCGCCAGGTAGGGCTCGTAGGATCCTTCGACACTGAGATGGCGAATCGTGGCGATGCCGGCCGGATTCGCGAATATCGCGGCCGCGTCGCCCACGAGCGCCGCGCCGGCCCCGCCGAGCGCGGCGGAGCGCGTGGAGCCCGGGAGCAGGGTGAGGACGGAACCTTCGGTCTGACCGGCCAGACGGCCCGACGGCCAGACGGCCAAAGCGACCGCGACGATAAGAGCGACCGGCCGTCCGGCCGTCTGGCCGCCCGGCCGTCTCACTGCAGTCGTATCACGTTCAAGCGCGGCACGAGCGACGCGTTAATCATGCCGCCGTTGGGCGTGGTGAAGCGGAGCGTGAAGCCCCGGTCACCCGCGCCCTGCGTCGCGCGGTGATAGATGCCGGAGCCGGCTCGCAACGTGCCACTCAGGTTCACATCGCGTCCTGCGCTGGCCGTCGGCTCGAGCGGGTAGGGCTTGGGGAACTGGTTGGGGCGCTGCCCATTCAGCGAGGCATACACCGCATGCAGGCCCCACGAATCGTAGTTGAGCTCCGGGGGAACGGTGGGATTGTCGGTGAGGAAGTTGGCCAGCGCCCAGCGACTTACGATGGTGGTGAAGGGATCGCCCGCCACAGCGGTGATATTCCCCGCACCGGTGTTTCGCGTCCCGACCAACGCTCGCGTAAGCGTATTCCAATTCGCCAGCGTGCTCCCGGCGGCATAGCGGTCCACAAGGTAGCGCACGAACAACCAGGCTGCGCCTCGCTCCGCCAGCGTGCCGATGCCCGCCGTCGGCTCGAGGAAGTGATTGCCGGTTGAATCGAGGTACGCATAGGCGTTCAACAAATCGCCGGAGTAAAACCGGCACGGCGTCGTGCCAACCGTGCAGTCCACGATCTGCGCGTCAGGCGTTACCTCATAGCTCCTTCCACCCAGCTCCTCGGCGTAGTGTGAGAATCCCTCGTTCAACCAGAGCACCTCACCGCCGCCGCCGCGCACGAGGACGTGCTGGTTGAAGCTGATCATGTGTTGGAACTCGTGGATGAACGTCACCGGCACGAATGCCAGCACCTCTGCCGCCGTGTGGGCGCAGCTGAGCGTGCCGGTTGGATCCGCGACGATCGAATAGAAAATCTCGGCTTTGTTGGAACGCGCATCGTTGCGGAAGTCCGGATCGAGGTCCACGCCGAAGAAGAAGCCCGCCACGAAGCCGCTGTTCTGGCACACGCTGGCGGCGACGAGCTTGTTCACGGTATTGGTCATCAACACCAGAACGACGGTGTTCGTGTCGATATCCGATTCACGCCCAAAAGCGGCGGTATCGATCGCGTACAGGCGCTGATCGAAGGTGTTTGCGATGCTGTCGAACGCCGCAGAGTCGAGGCCGTTGGGGGGCGCCAACGTGTCGACGAAGATGGCCACCTTGGTCTTGACCACCTTCGCGCGTGCGCCGACGCGATCGAAGCGCGAGCAGCTGAGGGTCGCGCAGACCTGAAAAGTGCGGAGGTCGTTGACCGACGGCGGGCCCGACGTGGGCGACCTTCGGGGGAGGGGCTGCGTAGCCGGAGCGACCTCCGGCGTGAGTCCCCAGTCGCGCCGCTCGTCCGCGAGCCTGAGGAACGCGTGAAAGCGCGCGGCGTCGCCCAGGCCACCTCCGGACTGAGCTGACAGCGGAGATGCGGCGGGAGCGGGTAGGATCGTGTCGCCCGTCAGCAGAAATGCGGCTGAGTTTCCCGGATTGCCGGTCGCGAGCTGCGGCACGATCAGGTACTCGGCACCGAGTGCGGCGGCCGGGAAGACCGTGCATTCCGAGGCGGTCGCGGGATCGAGCGAGGCGTATTCGTTCACGGCGAGATCGACCGAGTCTCCCGCCGCTGTACAGGGACCGATGCTGACGTCTACGCTTTTGCTACACGCCGCTCCCGCTAGTAGCCACAGCAGTCCCCTCAACCGGACCAGGCGTTTCCCGAACATGCACCCCCCCTACCTCCGTGATCTCACCGGCGCGCCGCAGCGCCCATTGGAAGCAGATCGGCCCGGCCAGCTGGTGCACCCCAATCATTGCCACGAGCAGCGCTTCCAGCGAGACATTCCACTCCGGGAACGCCCGTCGCAGTACAGCGGCGAGCGTAATGGCCAATCCACCCTGCGATACCAACCCCAGCCACCCATACTTTGTCAGATCAGCCCCGACCGCTGGATCCCGGCCGGCCCAGCGCAGCCCACCCCATAACCCAGTGACCCGCAGACCCGCGAGGAGCAGCGCCCACGGCCAGATCTCGCTCAGCGCATCCAGCTGCAGCGTGCTACCCGCGAGCGCAAAAAATACGACATAGATCGGGACCGCGCACTGTTTGAGCTCGGCTCTGAGCCGCTCGCTTTGGTCAGGCGTCACATTTCGCAGCGT
>DASYTD010000075.1:0-16299 GCA_036002655.1 Gemmatimonadales bacterium | reverse complement strand
AGCGCTTCCTGCATCACCGCCCCGGCGGCGGGCGTGATGTAGCCGAAGCTCGCCGCCACCATCAGCGCGAAGCTGACGCCGAGGCCGACGCCGATACTCTGGAGCGCGATCCGGCGCATTCGCCGACTGATCGCCATCGCGTCGCCCACGCGCGCGATGTCGTCCACCAGCAGCACGACGTCCGCTGCTTCCGCCGACACGGCCGTCCCGTGCGCGCCCATGGCCACACCCACCGTCGCCGCCGCGAGCGCCGGCGCGTCGTTGATCCCGTCGCCCACCATCACAATGTGCCCCCCGCCCTGCCGCTGGAGCTTCTTCACGAGATCCGCTTTCTGCGACGGCAGCACCTCGGCGATCACGTCATCGATACCGACCTCCGCGGCGACCGCATCCGCGCCCTTGCGGGAGTCGCCGGACACCATCACCACGGGAATCCCGCGGCGCTTCAGCAAGGCGACCGCCGTCTTTGACGTCGGTTTGATCGGATCGGCGATGGCGATGACGGCGTAGACCGTGTTGTTCACGACGACGATGATGGGCGAGCGCCCCTGCGCCGCCAGGCGATCGGCGTCGGCGCCCAGCGAGCCCAGCTCGAGGCTGCGCTCGCGCGCGTGCCGCAGCGAGATCACCTCGATGATGCGGCGGTCCACCGTGCCCCGTACGCCGCGTCCTTCCATCGCCGCGAACTTCTCGACCGGCAGGAGCGTCACCTGCTTGTCCTGCGCCGCTTTGAGAATCGCGTGCGCGAGCGGATGCTCCGATCGGTGCTCGACGGAGGCAGCCCACTTGAGGACGTCGGCCGGGCTGATCGGCGTGCCGTCCGGCTTCTTGGCGGTGACGATGTGCGTGACCACCGGCTTGCCTTCGGTGATCGTCCCCGTCTTGTCGAGCAGCACCGTCCGCGCCTTCGCCAACCGCTCGAGGGCTTCCCCGCTGCGGATCAGAATTCCGTATTCCGCCGCCTTGCCGGTACCGACCAGAATGGCCGTGGGCGTCGCCAAGCCGAGCGCACACGGACACGCGATGATCAGCACCGTCACGAAAGCCACCGTCGCGAATACCAGCGCCCGCGCCTGGGGCTGCGGTCCGAGATCGAACCAGCCGACAAACGCGGCGATCGCAACCGCGATGACGATCGGGACGAACACAGCGGCGACGCGGTCGGCCAGCTTCTGGATGGGAGCCTTCGTCGCCTGTGCGTCTTCGACGAGCTGCACGATTTGGCCGAGGGCGGTCTCCTTGCCGACTCGCGTCGTGCGGAACGTGATGCTGCCCGTCGTGTTCAGCGTGCCGCCGATGACTTCGTCGCCCGGCTTCTTCGCCACCGGCATCGGCTCGCCGGTGAGCATCGCCTCGTTCACCGCCGACGCGCCTTCCGTCACGACCCCATCCACCGGCACTTTCTCGCCCGGCTTGACGATGACGAGATCCCCGACCACGACCGCCTCGACCGGGATTTCGGTGTCGTGGCCGTCGCGGATGATGTGTGCGGTTTTCGCGCGTAGTGTCGCGAGCCGGCGAATCGCCTCCGATGTGCGGCCTTTCGCACGCGCCTCGAGGAGCCGGCCGAGCAGCACCAGCGCGATGATCGCCGCCACAGCCTCATAGTAGACATCGGCCGGCAGTCCCGCGCGCAGGAACAGGTTCGGCGCGGCGGTCGCGACGATCGAGTAGAGATATGCCGCCGCGGTGCCGACGCCGATGAGCGTATTCATGTCGGCCGTGCGGTGGCGGAATCCGCTCCACGTGCCCTTGTAGAACTGCTGCCCGGACCAGACGACGACCGGGAGGGTGATGAGCGCGAGACCCCACGTGATCCAGTTAAGGTCCAGAATCCACCCCTGCCCGGCCACCCAATCTCGCAACCCGATGGCGAGCGGCATGAGCAGCCGTCCCATCAAGTCCACCTGCTTCATCGTGCCGTTGTCGCCCATGGGGCGATCGGCCATGAGCAGCATCGAGCCGATCATCGCGACGATCGTGACGACCGCCGCCACGACGAACTTCCAGGTCAGCGTGCGGATCTCTCGGCTGCGCGCGATGCGCTCCCGCTCGACCGGGTCTTCGGCGGGGATCGGCGCTGCCACCTCGAAGCCCGCGCTGCCGACCGCCTTTTCCAAATCCTCCGCGCTGACGACGCCGGGGACGTAGTCCACCGTCGCGGTCTCCGTCGCCTGGTTGGCCACGGCGCGGATCACGCCGTTCACGCGGGACAGGGCCTGCTCGAGCGGCGTGACGCTGGGGGCATAGTGCAGATCGGTGATGCCGAACGTGACGCTGGCTTTGCCGCAGTTGTAGCCGGCCTCGCGCACCGTCTTGATCAGCTGACTCACGTTCGTTTGCGCGGAGTCGTACTCGATCGCGGCTTTATTGGTCGCGAAGTTGACGCCCGCAGATGTGACGCCGCTCGCTCCGGCGAGGGCTTCCTGCACCGTCGCGGCGCAGCTTGCGCAGGTCATGCCTTCAATGGGAAGAATGATCCGCGCCTTGCTCATGCGGCGACCCCATGGAACTTGTGCGGCGACGAGGCGGCGCGACGCTCGCCCGGTGGCTCCACGACGAGCAATCCCTTCAGCATGTTCATGCCGCAGCGGAAGGGATACTCGCCCGGCTGATCGGGCGTGAACTCGATCGCGGTGGTTTGGAAGGGCGGCAGCTGCTGGTCAATGCCGAAGCGCTCGAACACGACCCGCTCGGAGCAGTCGGCAGTTTCGTCCCGGTAGAACTGCAGACGCACCGGTTTGCCGGCCTGCACCACGATCGTGTCGGGCGTATAGCCACCCTTCACGATCACACGAACTTCCTGGACGCCTCCCGTGCCGGCCGTCGCTCCCACCGCTTTGCCACGGGAGAAGAGGAAGTACCACAGCACCCAGACGATGGCGACGGCGCCGAGCGCCGTGACGGCGATCTGGGTGGAGGTCATCCGGCCCCGGCCCCCCGAGCTAGCGCACCGGCACGCGTGCGGGAGCCTTCTCCGCGCGCACGGCGGACTCGATGCGCATGGCGTAGAACGAGCGCCAGACGAACACCAGCGCGATGACGAGGAATGCGCTGGCGAGGACGAGGCTCAGCGTGGCGCCCCGCTCCGCGGTGAGCGACACCGCCAGCTCGACCGCCAATAGTCCGAACAACGTCGTGAATTTGATGATGGGGTTCATCGCGACGGAGGAGGTGTCCTTGAACGGGTCGCCGACGGTATCGCCCACGACGGTCGCCGCGTGCAGCTCCGTGCCTTTCTGCTTCAGCTCGGTCTCGACGATTTTCTTGGCGTTGTCCCACGCGCCGCCCGCGTTCGCCATGAAAATCGCCTGGTAGAGCCCGAACAGCGCGATCGAAATCAGGTAGCCGATGAAGAAGTACGGCTCGAAGAACGCGAACGCGAGCGTCGCGAAGAAGACCGTCAGGAAGATGTTGAACATTCCCTTCTGCGCGTACTGGGTACAGATCGCCACCACTTTCTTGCTGTCCGACACGGAGGCCTTGGTCGTTCCCTCGAGCCGGATGTTCGCCTTGATGAACTCGACCGCGCGATAGGCGCCCGTCGTCACCGCCTGCGTCGAGGCGCCGGTGAACCAATAGATCACCGCGCCGCCGGTGATCAGGCCCAGCAGGAACGGCGGATGCAGAACCGAGAGGTTCGAGAGCAGCTCGGGCTGCAACCCGCGCGTCAGCGCCACGATGATGGAGAAAATCATCGTCGTCGCGCCGACGACCGCGGTCCCGATCAGCACCGGCTTCGCTGTAGCCTTGAATGTGTTCCCCGCTCCGTCGTTCTCTTCGAGGTTTCCCTTGGCCCGCGCGAAGTTGGGATCGAACCCAAAGTCCTTCTTGATCTCGCCGCGCACGTTGGGCACCTGCTCGATCAGCGACAGCTCGTAGATCGACTGCGCATTGTCGGTGACCGGCCCGTAAGAATCCACGGCGATCGTGACCGGCCCCATCCCCAGGAACCCGAAGGCCACAAGCCCAAACGCGAACACCGCGGGCGCCACCATCAGGCTCACGAGACCCGCCGTGCTGACGCCGTAGGCGATGGCCATCAGCACCATCATCGTCATCCCTAACCAGAACGCGCTGAAGTTCCCAGCCACGAATCCGGACAGGATGTTCAGCGAGGCGCCGCCCTCACGCGACGACGTCACGATCTCGCGGGTGTGGCGCGAGCCGACCGACGTGAACACCTTCACGAATTCGGGAATAATGGCGCCCGCGAGCGTGCCGCACGTGATCACGAGCGACAGCTTCCACCACAGCGTCGGGTCATCGCCGAGGTTGGGAATCAAGAGCCACGACGCGAGAAACGTGAGCGCCACCGAGACGATTGACGTGAGCCAGACGAGCGTCGTGAGCGGCGCCTCGTAGTTCATGTGGTCGGCGTTCCGGTATCGGGCTTTCACGACCGCCGCGTTCAGGAAGTACGAGGCTCCCGACGCGACGATCATCATCACGCGCATCGCGAAGATCCAGACGAGCAGCTGCACCTTGACGAGCGGATCGTGCACGGCGAGCAGAATGAACGAGATCAGCGCGACGCCCGTCACGCCGTACGTCTCGAAGCCGTCGGCGCTCGGCCCCACTGAATCGCCGGCGTTGTCTCCGGTGCAATCGGCGATCACCCCGGGATTGCGGGCGTCGTCCTCCTTGATCTTGAACACGATCTTCATCAGGTCGGCGCCGATGTCGGCGATCTTCGTGAAGATGCCGCCCGCCACACGTAACGCTGCTGCGCCGAGCGACTCACCGATCGCGAAGCCAATGAAGCAGGGGCCGGCGTAATCCCCCGGGATGAACAGCAGGATCAAGAGCATCAGCAGGAGCTCGACGCTGATCAGCAGCATGCCGATGCTCATGCCCGCCTTGAGCGGAATCGCGTGGTTGGGATACGGTTTGCCCGTGAGGCTCGCGAACGCGGTCCGTGAATTCGCGAACGTGTTCACGCGGATCCCGAACCACGCTACCCCGTAGCTGCCGGCGATGCCGATCAGGCTGAACAGCAGGATGATGATGACCTTCATGGCGGGGAAGCCGCGCACCATGGCGCCCGTGGCATCGGTGGTTTGCGCCAAGGTGCCGAAGTACAATGCGACGATCGCCCCAATGAACAGCCACAGGATGAGCAGGAAGCGGCCCTGAGTGAGCAGATACGTCTTGCACGTCTCGTAGATCAGCTCGGAGATCTCCCGCATCGCCCGGTGCACGGGGAGATTCCTGAGCTGCGTGTACTGGGCGAGCCCGAACAACAGACCCAGCGCACAGATCACGAGGCCCCAGAGCAGCAGCCCCCGGCCCCCGATCCCGCCGAGGAACGTCGCCTGGTTGAGATTGGGCAGGACGAGGGCGGCTTCACCCCCGCCAGCATGTTGCTGCAGCGGAACCAAGAACGTCATCGACGGAGACTCCTAGAGGACGGAAGGATTATCGGTCGGCGTACTCGTAATACTCGACGCCCAGGTGCGTGATCTGGTCCTCGCCCATCATCCAGCGCAGCGTGTTCTTAAGCTTCGTCTGCTGAATGAAGAGGTCGTGCTCGGCGTAGAGACCCGCAGCGAATTGCGGACTCTTGAAGTAGAACGACAGCCACTCTTGAATGCCCGAGAGCCCCGCGCGGCTCGCGAGGTCGAAGAACAGCGCCAAGTCGAGCACGATCGGCGCGGCCAGGATCGAGTCGCGACACAGAAAATCGACTTTGATCTGCATCGGATAGCCCAGCCACCCGAAGATGTCGATGTTGTCCCACCCTTCCTTATTATCCCCGCGGGGCGGGTAGTAGTTGATCCGCACCTTGTGGTAGACCTTGCCGTACAGCTCGGGATAGAGGTCGGGCTGGAGGATGTGCTCGAGCAGGCCGAGCTTCGACTCCTCCTTGGTCTTGAACGATTCGGGATCGTCCAGGACTTCGCCGTCGCGATTGCCGAGGATGTTGGTGGAATACCAGCCGGAGAGGCCCAGCATGCGCGCCTTGAACGCCGGCGCCAGCACGCTCTTCATCATCGTCTGGCCGGTCTTGAAGTCCTTGCCGCCGATCGGCACGCGGCGCTCCTCGGCCATTCGCTCCATGACCGGGAGGTCCACGGTGAGATTGGGCGCACCGTTGGCGAACGGCACGTTCTCCATCAGTGCGGCGTACGCGTACAGCATGGAGGGCGCGATGGATTGATCGTTCTGATCCATCGCTTGTTCGAACGACTGCAGCGATTGATGCGCCGGACCAGGCGTGAGGAAGACTTCGGTCGAGGCACACCACACCACGACGAGCCGGTCGAGCCCCGCGCTCTTTTTGAAGTTGCGCATGTCCTCACGCAGCTGCTCGGCGAGCTCGCGCTTGTGCTTGCCGCGCTTGACGTTCGTGCCCTGCAACCGCTTCACGTAGTACTGGTCGAAGACGGCAGGCAGCGGCTTGATGCCCTGGAGGAACCCTTTGATCGGGTCGAGGTGCTCATGCTGATCGAGCACGCCGGCCTTCACGGCGGCGGCGTAGGCGTCGTCGGGAATGGGATCCCAGGCGGCGAACACGAGGTCCTTGAGGTCCGCCAGCGGAACGAAGTCCTTGATCTTCGGCGCCCGTTTTTCGGTGCGCTTACCGAGCCGGATCGTCGCCATCTGGCTGAGCGATCCGATCGGCAGCGAGCGACCCTGTCGTACGTTTTCGACGCCGGCGATGAATGTCGTGGAGACGGCGCCCAGGCCGACCAGCATCACGCCCAATTTTCCCGTGGCGGGCGCGATCTCGCGTCCGCCTCCTGTCATAACTGCCGTTTGCTGCCGTGCCATCAATGTCCTTTGCGGCGTACCGCCGCTACTCCAGGCAACGTCTCACGTTTTGGAATCGGCGAGGGCAGCGGCGCCCCGCGCGCCACGCGCGCGACATGGACCACCCGTTGGATCACCGTGATCGCGGAGACGAGCGCGAGCACGACCACAATCCCGAACAGCAACACGCCCGGTCGCCACGGCCCTGGGCCAAAGACGACGGCGGGAAGGGCGAGCAGCAAAATGCGCTCGGCGCGCGCCGCAATGCCCACCTTGCATTCCACGCCCAGCGCCTCGGCCCGCGCCCGCGTGTAGGATACCAAGAGCGACGCGACCAGCGCGACCAGCGAGGCGCCAAGCGCGCGGGCCACCAGCTCCCGCGGGAAGGGACCGGTCAAGAAATAGAAGATCAGCCCGGTGAACACCGCGCCTTCCCCTACCCGATCGAGCGTCGAGTCATAGAACGCGCCGAACGTCGTCATCTTCCCACCCTGGCGCGCCACCTGCCCATCGAGGATGTCGCACACGCCGCTGAGCAGCAGGAGCACGCCCCCCAGCCGGATCGCGCCATAGCCGAACGCGACTCCCGACCCGATTACGATCAGCGTACCCACCGTCGTAATCGCGTTCGGGTGTACTCCGCTCCGGATCAAGCCACGCGCCACCGGTCCGGTCAATGCGACAAGACCGTCCTTCACGCGTTGGGGAATGACATTCATGCCGGGGGGAAGCTAATCGCCTGTCGCATTGGCGGTAGGGCCAAAAGTCCTAGTAGAGCAAGTACTTGGCCCGTGTGGCGCGGAAGCGGGCGAGATCGCCATTCCACGCGTTCCAAATTTCTTGCGCCGCTCGTCCCGCCTCGAGCGCAGTCCGCAATTCCGGTCCGGCCGCCAGGCGATCGAAGCTCTGGGCCCGGAATTGGAATTCGCTGGGATGCATCGTCCGAATAGCCACGAGCAGCGTCACCGCAAGCTTGGTCGGGTCGTAGACCCCATAGTCGCGCACGCGCAGCTGGATGCCCCGCAGACCAACCCCGGAATACTTGCCGTCGGTCGGCGCCACTGGTGTAAACTGCGTCGCTCGGATGTCCACTCCCCGCAGCGCCAAGCTGTCGAGGTGCGCAATGACGCGGTCCGGGTCGAGCCACGGCGCGCCGACGACTTGGAAAGCCAGCGCGGTGCCACGGCCCACCGAGAGATTCGTCCCCTCGAACAGACACGTACCCGGATAATGGAATGCGCTCTCCAGGTCGGGCATGTTGGGCGACGGTTTGACCCAAGGCAGCCCCGTCTGGTCATATGACATGGTGCGATTCCATCCCGCGGCGGGCACGACGACGAGGTCGACGCCGATCGCCAGGACGTCATTGCTCAGCCGCGCGAGCTCACCGAATGTCATGCCGTAACGCATCGCAACGGGGAGAAACCCGACGAAGGCCGAGTCGGGATCACCGGCGCGGGCGCGCACGTTGCCCTGCACCAGGACTCCGCCGATCGGGTCGGGACGATCGAGCACGATCACGCGTTTGCCGGCGCGGGCCGCTGCCCGCATCAGCTGCGCGGCCGTCGCGATGTAGGTGTAGTAACGGGCGCCGATGTCCTGGAGGTCGATCAGCACCACATCCATTGAATCGAGCGCCGCTCGCGCCGCAGTACGCGATCCGCCATAGAGACTGTAGATTGGGAGACCGGTGACCGAGTCTCGGCTGTCGGGCAATCCGGAGCGATCCTCGGTGCCCCGAAACCCGTGCTCTGGGCTGAAGAGCACCGTTAAACGCGCGCCGTGTGCGGTCCGCAGGAGATCGGCGTCGCGACGACCTTGGCGATCAATCCCACTATGATTCGTGAGGAGCCCGAGTCGCTTGCCGGCAATCAGGTGAGCCGAATCAGAGAGCAGCACTTCGATGCCAGGCCGGACCTGGGTATTGGCCGGTGCGGGCAGCCGCGTTCCGCTGGAGCAGCCGAGCCCTAACACAAACCAAGTGAGATGATGCGCGCGCATAGACTCCTGATAGTTACGCTGCTGGTGGCGTGCGGTGGACGGGCGACCACCGGCCCGCGGTCCCCCCAACCAGCGGTGGACGCGGTCCTCGGCAAACTCTCGCCGCGCCAGAGAATCGCGCAACTCGTCGTGCCGTGGCTCGGCGGAAACTACACAGCGCTGGACGATTCCGCCTTCCAGATCGCGAAGCGTTGGGTGGACACGCTCGAGGTCGGGGGCATCATCATCTCGGTCGGCTCGCCCTACGACATCGCGGCCAAGCTCAATGTGCTGCAGCGCCGCTCCAAGCTGCCGCTCCTCGTGTCGGCGGACCTCGAGTGGGGCGCGGGCATGCGCGTCGTAGGCGCGACGGCGTTCCCCATGATCATGTCGGCGGGCGCGACGGGGGAGGAGCGCGATGCCTACACGATCGGCCGCGTCGCCGCGCTCGAGGGCCGGGCGGTCGGGATCCACGTCAACTTCGCGCCCGACGCCGACGTCAATAACAATCCGCTCAATCCCATCATCAATATCCGCTCGTTCGGCGAGGATCCGCGCGCCGTGGCGAAACTGGTCCGCGCATACGTGCGCGGGCTCCAAGAAAACGGGATGCTCGCCACGCTGAAGCATTTTCCCGGACACGGCGACACCGATGTCGATTCGCACATCGGACTGCCCACGATCCGCTCGACGTACAGCCGGCTCGATTCCGTCGAGCTGGTGCCCTTCCGCGCCGGCATCGAGGCCGGCGCCGGCGTGGTGATGAGCGCGCACATCGCCTTCCCGGCGCTGGGCGGCGATATGCCGGCAACGCTGTCCAGCGCTGTGCTGACCGGCCTGCTGCGGGACTCGCTCAAGTTCCGCGGCATGGTGGTCACCGACGCGCTGATGATGGGTTCCATCGTTGCGAAGTACGGCGCAGGAGAAGCGGCGGTGCGGGCGTTCGAGGCTGGGTCCGATCTCCTGTTGATGCCCGCCGATCCTGATTCGGCGATCGCCTCGATGCTCACGGCACTCCAAAGCGGCCGCATCACCGCGGCGCGGCTCGACGCATCGGTGCGCCGCGTCCTCGAAGTGAAGCGGGGGCTCGGGCTGTTTGCGCAACGCACCGTGCCGCTCGATTCGATCTCGCGCGTCGTCGGCTCCAAAGCGTTCCAGGATGCCGCGGATGATATCGCGCAGCGCGCCCTCACGCTGGTCCGCGACACCGCCGGCACGGTCGCCCGGCTGCGGACCGCGCGCAGCCGCATCGCGCTCATCGCGTACGGCGACGAGCTGAACAGCACGGTCGGCCAACGGATGCTCGAGCTGCTGCGTCTGGGCGGTGACACGGTGAGCTTCTTCCGCCTCTGGCCGATGTCGGGCAAGGAATCCTATGACTCGGCGCGCGTCGTGATTGGTCGCGCTCCCACCGTGATCTTCGCGATGAACGTGCGGCCGATCTCCTGGAAGGGGAACATTGCGCTGCCGGATTCGCTGGCGCGTTTGATCGCCGGAACCGATTCGGCGAAGCCGGCGGTGCTGGTCTCGCTCGGCAGCCCTTATCTCCTGAACCAGACGCCGGCCGTGAAATCGTACGTCATTGCCTGGAGCGGTGTGCGCGCCGCCGAGCGCGCCGCAGGACGGGCGCTGCTCGGCTGGTCGCCGATCCGTGGCAAGTTGCCGATCCGGATTCCGCCCGCCTATCCGATCGGCTATGGGCTCGTCGTCGCCGACTCGACGGTGCCCCCGCCCCGCCCCGCCGCGCGGATGATTATTCCGTGACGCGGCGGGCGCCTGCGACCCTGGCGCTCGTATTCGCGCTGGCGTGCGGACCGTCCCGAGGTCCCACGCCCGCCCTCATTCCGGCCGGCCGGTTCGAGCCAGTCGTCGCCTATCTCCGTTCGCAGGTGGACAGCGCATTCCCCGGAGCTGTGATTGCGGTCGGGCACCGTGACAGTGTGGTGCTGCTTGCCGGCGTGGGGCACTTCGGCGTCCATGATCGCCGGCCTGTGACACCCGAGACCGTGTACGATCTCGCTTCACTCACGAAAGTCATCGGCCTGACAACCGCGGCGATGATGCTCGTGGACGCCGGCAAGCTCGACCTGGACGCACCGGTGCAGCGCTACGTCCCGGCATTTCAGGGCGCGGGCAAAGCGCGCGTGACGATTCGACATCTGCTCACGCACTCCTCAGGGCTGCCTGCGTGGCGGCCGCTCTATTCCGAGACGGCGACACGTGAGCAGGCATTCGCACTCGTTGACACGACCGCATTGCTTCGCCAGCCAGGCGACACGTTTATGTATTCGGATCTTGGCGCGATTGTGCTGACACAGGCCGTCGAGGCTGTCAGCGGTCAACCGATCGATCAGTTTTTGGAAAGTCGGCTCTTCGGACCGTTGGGCATGCGGTCCACGCACTACCTGCCGCCTGAGAGCTGGCGCTCGCGCATCGCACCGACCGAGACTGACACCGCGTTCCGGCATCGTGCGCTGTGGGGAGAGGTGCATGACGAGAACGCAGGGCGGCTCGGCGGGGTCTCGGGACATGCGGGGTTGTTCAGCACGGCGCCGGACGTGGTGGTATTCGCGCAATGGTTGTTGGATGCGCGGCTGACCCCGGGGCGCCGCCCCGGGGGAAGCCGACCCCAACTACCGCAGCAGCTTGTCCTCGAATTCACCCGCCGTCAGAACATCCCACCCGGTTCTTCCCGCGCATTGGGCTGGGACACGCCGTCCGAGAACTCCAGCGCCGGGACGAAAATGGGGCCCAACGCATTCGGCCATACCGGCTTTACCGGCACGTCCATCTGGTTGGACCCCGACCGCGACCTGTTCATTATTCTGCTGACCAACCGCGTCAATCCCACACGCGCCAACACGAAGATCCTTCAGGTTCGTCGTCGTGTCGCGGACCTCGTGGTCGACGCCCTTACTCCACCACCGTAGCCCAGCCGCGACGCGACAGGTCACGGTAAATCACGAAACCGCCCGCGAGACCCAGGGCGAGCAGTACCAAGCCCACGCCGGTCTCGTGGAGCAGCAGTTTCCCCACGCCGAACAGCACGCCGTAGATCAGCACACACCCCGCGATCCAGTCGACGAGATTCGACAGACCGTCGGATGACGCGCGCACGTCCGGCACCAGCGCGGCGATCGGCGACCAGCCAGTGCGCGAGGGCCGAGTGCGGCGGTAGAACGCCGTCAGCGTTGCTTGCGATTCCGGCTTGGTCAGGTAGGTGACGGCGAGCCAGACGACGGTCGTGATCGCCACGGTGAGGATCATGATCCAGGCGAACTGTTTCGGCTGATCGGTATCCATGCCGAATCCCAACTGCAGCGCGAGAGAAACCACAAAGGCGCATACCATCGCGGATACTTCGCTCCACGCGTTGATGCGCCACCAATACCAGCGGAGCAGCAGCACGGCCCCGGTGCCGGCCCCGGTCACGATGAGGAGCTTCCACGCGCCGCCGATGGAGCCCATGTAGAAGGTCACGACCGCCGAAACCGCGGTGAGGACTAGCGTCGCGAGCTTCGACGCGGTCACGTAGTACCCCTCGTCCGCGTCGCGCCGCACGAAGCGGCGCCAAAAGTCGTTGACGAGGTAGCTCGCACCCCAGTTGAGCTGCGTCGCGATCGTGGACATGTACGCCGCGGCGAACGCGGCAACCATGAGACCGCGCAGCGCCGGCGGCAGATGGTCGATCATGACCCGGATGTAGCCCGTCTCGGGATCAGCCAGCCCGGGATAGAGGATCAGCGATGCCATCGCGACGAGAATCCAGGGCCAAGGCCGGATCGCGTAATGCGCGATGTTGAACCAGAGCGTCGCGAGCAGCGAATGCCGCTCGTCTTTGGCGCTGAACATCCGTTGCGCGACGTAGCCGCCACCTCCCGGCTCGGCGCCGGGATACCAGGTCGCCCACCAATTGAGGGAGATGTAGACGAGGAAGGTGATCATCGGCATCCAGGCCGAGTTCATGTCGGGAATAAAGCTCAGGACGTCGCTGCGTCCCCCTTCGATCAATTTCGTCTTCATCATCTCGATGCCGCCCACCGCCCGCACCGCGAACACGGCCAGGATGATCACCATGCTCATCTTGACGACGAACTGGAACACGTCGGTGACCAGCACGCCCCACAGGCCGGACAGCGTCGAGATCGTCGACGTGAGCGCGATCATCCCGAGCACGATCACGAGTGCTTCGACCTTCCCGATCCCGAAGATCAGCTGCAGGATCTTGACCATGGCCAGGTTGACCCAGCCCAGGATGATGCAATTGATCAGGATGCCCAGATACAGCGCTCGGAATCCGCGCAGGAACGCCGCCGGCTTGCCGGCGTAGCGGATCTCGGCGAACTCGACGTCGGTCATGACGCCGGCGCGCCGCCACAGCCGCGCGTAGAAGAACACGGTCAGCATGCCGCTCGCCACGAAGCACCACCACAGCCAGTTGCCCGCGATCCCGTTGCGCGCCACAAAGCCCGTCACGACCAGCGGCGTATCGGCCGCGAACGTCGTCGCGACCATGGAGGTGCCGGCGAGCCACCACGGGACGTTGCGTCCTGAAAGGAAGAATTCGCTGGTGCTCTTACCGGCGCGCGCTTTGTAGTAGAAGCCGATTGCGACGTTGAACGCGAAGTACAACGCGATGATGAGCCAGTCGGCAAATGTGAGTTGCATAGGGCCACCAATTGGGGGGATGCGAGCCCACCTGGCAAGCGGGGACGGACCGTTGACAGGGTTGCCGCTACCTTCTAAGTTGCTGCCAGACTGGAGGATAGTAATGAGCACGACGCAAAAATCGGTTACCCTGACGCTCACCGAGCGGGCCGGCGACGAGGTGAAGAAGTTCCTGGCCGAGGAGAAGGTGTCGCAGGAATCGGCGGGGCTGCGCGTTGCGGTCCTGCCGGGCGGCTGCTCCGGCTTCCGCTACAGCCTGAACATCGAAGAGCAACCCGCGGCGGATGACGTCGTAATTGAAAGCGCGGGGGTGCGGCTGTTCGTGGATGAGTTCAGCTCGCAGTACCTGAACGGCACAGTGATCGACTACAAGAGCAATTTCCAGGAATCGGGCTTCGCGTTCGAGAATCCCAACGCGTCCGGCGGTTGTGGCTGCGGGTCGTCGTTCACGGTTTGAGCGTTGACCTTTCCTAATCCGGCGATTTGGGCCCGCGCACGTCGCGGGCCCGTTTTTTTTCGTAGGTTCTAACCGTGCGTTCGCTCGACATCGCTGTCATCCTGCTCTACTTCGCGGCCGTGGTCGCCACCGGGTTGATTTTATCCGGCCGCCAGCGCGACGCCGCCGACTACTTCCTCGGCCGCCGCGGCCTGCCCTGGTGGGCAATCATGCTTTCCATCGTGGCGACAGAGACCTCGGCCCTGACGGTGATCAGCGTGCCGGGCATCGCCGCGCGCGGCAATCTCACGTTCCTCCAGCTGTCCTTCGGATACCTGCTCGGACGGATCGGCGTCGCCAGCCTGCTGCTCCCCGGGTACTTCGAGGGCACGCAGGAGACCGCCTACCAGCGGCTCGAGCACCGCTTCGGCGTCGCGGCCCGGCGCATCGCGTCGGCGGCGTTTCTCGTGACCCGCGCGCTGGGCGACGGCGTGCGAGTGTTCGCGACGGCAATCCCGCTCGCGATCATCACCAGTTGGAGCATTCCTGCCGGCATCCTCGCGGTCGGGATCGT
Organism: Gemmatimonadales bacterium; assembly: GCA_036002655.1. Classification (GTDB taxonomy): domain Bacteria; phylum Gemmatimonadota; class Gemmatimonadetes; order Gemmatimonadales; family GWC2-71-9; genus 20CM-2-65-7. The sequence continues at coordinate 1,888 of DASYTD010000075.1, read as the reverse complement.
GACGATCTTTTACACGTGGGTGGGTGGCTTGCGCGCCGTCGTCTGGGTGGATGTCGTTCAGCTGGTCTTCTATCTCCTCGGCGCCGTGGCGACGATCATCATCGCGCTGCACATCGCGCCGCAAGGCCTGGATGCCGCCTCGACGGCGGGGAAGCTTCAGGTCATCGATGCCAGCTTCTCGTTCACCAAGACCTACACGCTGTGGGGCGGGCTCGTCGGCGGCGCGCTGCTTTCGGCCGCCTCGCACGGCACCGATCACCTCATCGTCCAGCGCCTGCTCGCATCGCGGGACCTGCCGGACGCGCGCCGCGCACTGATTGGCTCCGGCGTCTTCATCATCGCACAGTTCGCGCTGTTTCTATTTGTCGGGACGACGCTCTGGCTCGCGGGTGCCGACCAACCGGGTATGGCTGCCGACGCGATCTATCCAACCTTCGTTGTGGAGCGGCTGCCGGTCGGCCTTGCCGGACTCGTCGTCGCGGCGATTCTTGCGGCCGCCATGAGCACGGTCAGCTCGTCTCTCAACTCGCTGGCCTCTGCGAGTACGCACGACTTCTACGCGCCGCTGTCGGGACGCACGGACGCCGAGCATCTGCTCAAGGTTGGACGAATGATGACGCTCGTGTGGGCGGCGCTGCTGGTCGGTGGCGCCATGCTGTTCAAAAACCGCGACACGCCCGTCGTCGTGCTCGCGCTCTCGATCGCCTCCATTACGTACGGCGGCCTGCTCGGCAGTTACTTGCTGGGCGGATTATGGCCGCGCGCCCGGCAGGTCGATGTCATCGTGGCCATCCTCGTCGGGGTCAGCGTGATGATTCCCGTCGTCCTCGGCTTCCCATTCCGCTGGCTCCCTGGTCTCGCCTGGCCCTGGTACGTGCCGCTGGGGACGGCGGTGACGGTGGGCGTGGGGATGGTGTCATCGCTTCTGACGGGCCGACGGGCTGACGGGCCGACGGGCGGAACAGCATGACCGAACAGCCCGTCAGTCCGTCAGCCCGTCCGCCCGTCCTGCTCGGTGTGGATTCCGGCGGCTCGCACACCGCGGTGGTTGTGGGCGATCGCAAAGGGCGGGTGCTGGCGCGCGCCGAGGGGCCGGGGTCGGCGATGCGTCCGGGCGGAGCGGAGCGCTCGGCGGCGGTCATCCTCGAGGTGGCGCGGCGGGCCGCGACACAGGCGAGCATTTCGCTGCCCGCCGCCGTAGCACTCGTCGGAGCGGCGGGTGCCGGCCGTGCACCCGAGCAGGAGGCGCTCGCCACGGCGATGACCGCCGCCGGGGTCGCCCACCGCGTGGAAGTCCGCGGCGACATTGAGATCGCGCTGGCGGCGGCATTTGGCGATGCCCCCGGCGTGCTCCTCAATGCGGGCACCGGGTCCATCGCGTACGCGCGCACGGCGGACGGCCGGTTGCACCGCGCCGGCGGCCACGGATGGCAGCTCGGCGATGAGGGTGGCGGCTACTGGCTCGGGCGGCGGGCGTTGTCCGCGGCAGCGCGCGCGCGCGACGGGCTGGAGGAGTCGTCCACGCTGCTCGAGCGGCTCCTTGTCGCGCTGGGGCTACAAACCTTCGATGATCTGATCCGTTGGACCGCGACAGCCACGCCCGCGCAGGTCGCGGCGCTCGCGCCCCACGTGCTCAACGCGGCACGCGAGGGCGAGATGGTTGCACAGAGGATCGTGGTAGAAGCCGCCGCCGAGTTGTCCCAGCTCGTGCTCGTGTTGACTCGGCACTTCCCGGGAACGGAGGTCATCAAGATCGCGACCACCGGTGGCCTACTGCGTTCGACGTCGCCGCTGCTGGCGGCGTTGCGGGCCAAGCTCGCCACGGACGTGCCGCGCGCCCGCTTCGCCGACGTGAGCGGCTCGGTCGATACGCCGGTCGGCGCGCTGC
>DASYTD010000074.1:0-5523 GCA_036002655.1 Gemmatimonadales bacterium | reverse complement strand
GGCCGATGTTTTTCTGCTTGGCGACCCGACGCACGACGCTGATGAGCCGGCCAATCCGCTCCGCCTTGATCTCTTCGGATACGTGATCCTTGATGCGCACGGCGGGCGTGCCCTCGCGGACGGAATACTTGAACGTGTACGCGTCGTCGAACCCCAGCTGCTCCACCAGCGACAGCGTTTCCTGGAAATCGTCTTCGGTCTCTCCCGGGAATCCGACGATGATGTCGGTCGAGAGCGCGATGCCTGGCACAGTGGCGCGCAACGCGGCCACGACTTCGAGATAGCGCTCCCGATCGTAGCGGCGCAGCATCCGTTTGAGCGTGCGGGAGCTGCCGCTTTGCACGGGCAGATGCACGTGCTCACAGACGGCGGGCGTCTCGGCCATCGCTGCGAGCACGCGTGGCGTGAAGTCCGTGGGATAGGGCGACGTAAACCGGACGCGCCGGATGCCGCCCACCGCCCCCACCGCGCGCAGCAGATCCGCGAAGTCGTGCTCGCCGTCGTGATAGCTGTTGACTGTCTGGCCAAGGAGCGTGACCTCGGTGGTACCAGTCCGCGCGAGACGCGCGACTTCGTCCACCACGTCGGCCAACTTGCGGCTCCGCTCCGGGCCGCGCGTCATCGGAACGATGCAGAACGTGCACCGATAATCGCAGCCGCGTTGCACCGTCACGAATGCCGAGATCGCATTGTCACGCACCGGCGGCACGTCTTCGTAGTGCTCCCAACCCTTGAAGGCAACGTCGGCGGCGCGCTCCCCGCCCTTGGCTTGCGCGATCAGCTCGGGCAGGGCGCGGTATGCGTCGGGACCGATCACCAAATCCACCTGCGGTAGACTCGCCAAGAGCTTTGGTCCCAGGCGTTGCGCCATGCAGCCGACGACACCCAAGACGTGTCCAGGACGCTTGTAGCGCTTCAGCTCTCCCATGCGTCCCAACACGCGCTGCTCCGCGTGATCGCGCACCGCGCACGTGTTCACCAGCAGCACGTCCGCTTCCGCCGGATCTTCGGTGCGCACATAGCCCTCGCGCCGCAGGACACCGAACATCAGCTCGGAATCCGAGACGTTCATCTGGCAGCCGTAGGTCTCGATGTAGACGCGAGGCATCAGTTTATCTCCACCGCAAATCTACTCGCTCCGCTCCAATCCTCCGAACCGATGTAGACGGTGAGGTAGTCCTCCGTGAGCAGCTCGACTTTGCCCTGGCCACGGCCCGAGACGACGCCGTCGGCTACCTGCCCCACCCGCCTCAGGCGGTACGCTTGAGCCTTCGCTTCTCCAAGCGCGCGCAACTCGCGCGCACGCTCGCGGATGACCTCCGGCCGCACCTGCCCTGCGAGTCGCGCCGCCGGTGCATCGGGGCGCACGGAAAAAGGAAAGACGTGCAAATAGGTGAAAGGCAAGGCGTGTAAGAGCGTAAGAGAGGCGTGATGATCTGCGTCGCTCTCACCTGGGAATCCGGCAATCACATCCGCACCGAGGCCAAAGACCGGCAGCCGCTCGGCGAGCCACTCGATCCGCGCCCGGTAGGACTCCGCCGTGTACCAGTGCCGGCCCATGCGCTTGAGCACGCGGTTCGACCCGGACTGCAGCGGTGCATGCAGATGCGCCGCAACATTGCGCGGGGCGTCGATGAGGAGACGAGCGAGCGTGTCGTCGACCTCGGTGGCCTCGACCGACGAAAGGCGATATCTCACCGCGGGCACGGCTTCGATGAGGCGCTCAAGAAGTGCACCGAGTGTCCTCAACCCCTGTCCCCCTCTCCGCGGTGCGGAGAGGGAGGACGACCGATCCTGGCCGTACGTCCCGATGTGCACGCCCGTCAGCACAATCTCCGCGTGGCGCCGCGACAGCGCGCGCGCTTCTTCCACCAACTCGGCAACGGAACGCGAGCGGTTGTTACCGCGCGCGAGCGTCGTTGCGCAGAACGTGCAGTGCTCGTCGCAGCCGTCCTGGATTTTCAATAAGGCCCGGGACCGACCGTACAGCTGTAGGGGCGCAGCATGCTGCGCCCCTACAGCAACCGCACCGGACAACCCCGCTGCCCGCAACACCAGCGCCGGATCCGCGTTCGCCACCACGGCGCGCACCGACGGCAATGCGGCGATCGCGCCGTCGTCGAGCGCCGCCGCACATCCCATCACGATGGTTTGCGCATGTCCGCTCTTCGCCACATGGCGGACGAAGCGGCGCAGCTTGACTTCACTTTCATGTGTGACGGTGCAGGAATTGATGATGGCGAGATCGGCGAGTGCGGGATCATCCACGACGACGGCCCCGCCGGCGTCGAACGCCGCGCGAACCCGTTCCGTGTCGTACTGGTTCGCTTTGCAGCCGAACGTATGGAAGTAAACGTTCACGGCCGCACGGTCAGCCCCAGCAGGAACGTCCACACCCGCTCCGTCAGGCCCGTCCCTTTGCGCTGGAGCCGTTCGACGCCGATGTCCAGGCGGCCACGCCCGCCGGAGAACTGCCGGCCCAGTCCCGCGGAGTAGCCGACCTCGGTCGGCGTCTGGCCGACGCCAAAGGCGAGCTGGCCGCCGCGGATACCGAGCCGGAGGGGGGAGCCGACCGGACCGAGCTCCGTGCCGAATGACCAGTTGAATGTGTCGTGTGCGTTCGGGCCCGCGCCGGCCCAGCTGTGCCACGCCACTGACCCCGCGACGACTGCTCGCCCGCCCACACGCCACATCGCGCCGGCGCCATACGACAGCGGGAGATCACTCTCCGCCGCCGTCCGCCCGTTCACATCGGCGCGCAGCTTCGTGTCGGACCGCAGCCACCCGGCGATCCGCAAATCGCGGGTCAGGTCGAGCAACGCGCTCACCGATCCGCCGCTTCCCTCATAGGCCACTTCATCCCGGGCAGACGAGGTGCGGTAGGCCGTATCGGCGAACCGACGGGTTGCAATTATCCGCGAGGAGCCCGTGAGAAGATGGAATCCCGCACCGACCGCAAGCCACGGCCGTAGGCGCACCGCGGCGGCGAGCCGCAAATCGGTGACCGCGCCGTCGCTGCTCACTTCGTCGGTGATCGGCTGCGGCGTGCCCCGCAGATCTACCGTATCGTGCGTGATGATGCCGAAGGTGCGATCGAGGTAGGTCGTGAACCCGCCCCCGATGACGACCCGTCCCGCCAACGGCCCGCCGATGACGAGCGCCGGGAAGCGCGTGCCGCGCAGTGACGCCCCCGCGCCGCCAGCATCAAGGGTGCGCCACGACGTACCGCTCGTGACGCTGGCGCTCATGCGCCGGACGTCGGCGAGCGACGCGTCCAGCAACGGCGAAAACGCATCGAACGGAGCGAACGCGCCGCCCGCGGACCGCGATCGCACGCTTTCCCATTTGCCCGGCGTGCCGAGCCCGCGGATGCCGAATTGGGAATCCTGGGCGGCCAGACGGCCTGACGGCCCGACGGCCGGCGCCAATAGCGCCAAGCCCATCACGACCGCAGCCGTCCGGCCGCCCGGCCGTCCGGCCGTCACGGTTCCCCGAAGGGGAAGCGTTTGACGTACGTCACGTGCAGCGCCGGCCGGAATGCCGACACGCGCGAGGAATAGAACCGGATTTCGGTGAACGACGCCGCCTCCGGTATCTGCCCGAGGAAAAACGCGGTCGCGAAGGTGGTATCGATCGCCCACGAGCGCACCATGTCGGTGAGCTCGAACCGCAGCGTGTCGCTCGATCCCGGATGCACGACCACCCTGCCGAACGCCTCCGTCGCTGGGCTGAGCGGAGACTTGGCGCCCAGATCGGTGAGGACGGGACGCACGAGTATGGTAAACGAATCACTGGGCGCGGCCTGCACGGCGGCCACCGGAACCAGGATCACGGTCGCGCGCACCACGTCGAAGCTGTCGTGCAAGAACGCCGGCATGGCGACGCGCAGCAAGCTCCGCGCGGAGGGCGCACCGCCCACCACAAGCGTGGTATCGTCGAGCGGCGGATTTGGTGGATCGAACACGAAGCTGTCGAAGCGTGGAGCGCGCAACGCGCTGTCCGCCTTGACCGTCATGGCGCTATCGCGGTCGGTGTAGTGATAGAACCATCTCATGACCGGCCCGTTGGTCACCGACTCATTCGCGCCCAACCGGATGCTCGCGAGCGAATCCGCCGTGACGCGGACCCCGAACGCGACGCGGCCCGAATCCGGCACGCTGAAGGGCGCCTGTGTCGTATCGAGTGAGAAGTACACGACCAGCGTCGAATCGCTGCGCGCGATCTGCAGGATATGTCCGGCCGAATCGGTGCGGATCGAATCGCCCCAGATGCGCACCGTGGCCGTATCGCCGATCGCGGGACGCGCCAGCAGGTCGCTCACGTTCACGCTGTCCACCGCGGCAGCGCTGAAGAAGGGATCGAGCGATGCGAAATCGGACGTGGAGTCCGCGGTGAGCGGCAGCAAGTACAGCCGCAGCGTCAGATTCGTCGCCTCTTTGGCGCGCCGCACGATGGACAGGCGCAACCGGGCCGAGTCCACGCTGATCGGCACCGTCGTCGTGTCGCCCGACTTCGGAGCGAGTCGCGTGATCATCGTGCTCAGCACGAAGAACGGACGGCTCTGCACGACCGGCAGGTCGGCCGCCGCCAGCCCCTCCCCCTGGGAGCGCGCCGCGTAGCCGCGGAACGACGAATCCCGCTCGATAATGGCGGTGAAGATCGTATCGTGAACCTGGATCGATCCGCCGGGACAGAAGTTCGGACAAACGCCGGGCGACGTCGCTTGCTCCGTGCAGGCAGCCGCTCCGAGCAGGAAAAGCCAGGCCCATCGCCGCGTCACCGGTCCAGCGTCTCCTTGGTGAAAGCATCGGGCAGCAGCGCCGCCAGCGTCCAGCGCCGTTCCGTCGTTGGTCCCACCGCCAGCACTTCCAGGTCCAAGCCGAATTCCGCGAGCAGCTGCCGGCACGCACCGCAGGGTGCCGCCGGCGGATCGACCTCGGTCGTGACGACCACCCGCTTCAACTTGCGCGCGCCACCCACGACCGCCGCCCCCAAGGCCATGCGCTCCGCGCAGATCGTCAGCCCGTACGAGGCGCTTTCGACGTTGCAGCCGACGTAGACGTTGCCGTCCGCCGCCTCGATCGCCGCGCCCACGTGGAAACTGCTGTAGGGCGCCCACGCGTGGCGCATCGCCTCACGTGCCTGTTGCACCAGATCCTTCATGCGAAGACGTCCCGCAGAAATGACTTGCCGGCCGCCAGCGCTGGCATGCCGAAGTATTCGGCCACCGTCTGTCCCATGTCGGCAAACGTGCCGCGCGTCCCGAGCGCGACGGGCTTGACCTTGGGACCCACAACCAGCAACGGCACCACCTCGCGCGAGTGATCGGTGGACGGCGTGGTCGGGTCGTTGCCATGATCCGCCGTCAGCATCACCAGGTCGTCGGCACGCAGGCGCGCGAGCAGCCGCGGCAGCCAGGCATCCAGCTCTTTGAGACCCTGGTGAAACCCCGGGACGTCATTGCGGTGCCCCCACGTCTGGTCGAATTCGATCACATTCACGAACACGAATCCCGTTGTGAGC
>DASYTD010000073.1:0-5333 GCA_036002655.1 Gemmatimonadales bacterium | reverse complement strand
TCGATGTTGGCCTTGTTCAGGACGTCGTCGCCGATGTAGGGCTTGAGCGTGCCGAAGGCGAGGGAGTGCAGCAGCACGGCGATGTTCAACTTCTGCTTGGCGAGCTCGGCGAGAACCTCGTTGCGCTTCTCTTCGTCCGCCGCATTGATGTTGAAGTACTGCGTCTTGCGGCCCAGCTTCTCGATATCCCTGCGGATCTCGGCCACATGCTCCAGTCCGGCCTTGCGGTCGAGGTGGACCCCCACGATATCATAGCCCGCCTGCGCGAGCGCCCGGGCAGCGCCTTCACCGAACCCGCTCGACGCGCCCAGGATCAGGGCCCATTTCGGGGTCGTCGTCTGCGCGTGTGCCAACCGTTACTCCAGCGTTGAAGGGGTGACCGGCGTCTCGGCGTCTATTATATCCCACATCCGATGAGAAGCCACGTGTGGATGGGAATCGGCCTGTTTCTGGGCCTTGTGGTCGGCCTCACCGCCTATGCACTGGCTCGGCACGATCACCCCGCGCTTGCCGATCTGGTGAACGGGATCCGCCCGATCGGATTGCTCTTCCTTAATCTGCTCTCTATGGTCGTCATCCCCCTCGTCGCGGCCGCGCTGTTCGCCGGCATCGCGAAGCTGGGGGATCTGCGCACCGTCGGCCGGCTGGTGGTGCGCACGCTGGCGTTTTTTTGGGTGACCGCGCTCGCGGGCATCGCGATCGGCTTCCTTGTCGCCTCGGTCCTCCTGCCGCGGTCGAGCGTGACGCCTGAGCAGCAGGTCGCCCTGCGTGCCGCGGCCGGCGCCGACCTGGGGGTGATTCAACGCAGCGCGGAGAACCTACCAAGCGGCGCGCAGTTCATCGTCCAGCTCGTGCCGGCCAATCCCTTCAAAGCCGCAGCCGATGGCAATCTCCTCCCGGTCATCGTCTTCGTCACGATCTTCGGCATTGCGGCGGCCGCGCTGCCCGTTGAGAAGCGGGCGCCGCTCACCAACATCGCCGACGCGGTCACTGAAACCTTGATTCGCATCATTCACTGGGTGCTGGTGTTCGCGCCGATCGGGATCTTCGCGCTGGTGGCGCCGCTCGTCACGCAGTTTGGCTGGAACCTGTTGATCGCGATGGGCTGGTTCATCATCGCGGTGATCGTCGGCGTGTTCTTGTTCATCGCAGTCGTCTATCTGCCGAGTGTTGCGGCTGTAGCGCGGCTCTCGCCCGGCCGGTTCCTGCGGGCGGCGTTCCCGTCCATGCTGATGGGATTCTCGGCGACGTCTTCCATGGCGGCGCTGCCGACCATGATCGATGCCGCCGACAAAGACTTACAGATCCCCCGTCCCATCTCCGGGTTTGTGCTGCCACTCGGCGCCAGCATCAACCGCGGCGGCAGCGCGGTCTTCCAGGCGATTGCGGTCGTCTTCATCGCGCGATTGTACGGGATTCCATTCGGGTTCGGGCAGATGTTGGCCGCGGGCGCCACGGTGTTTCTCGCCTCGCTGACGGTGGCGTCGGTGCCGTCCGGCGGCGTGATCAGTCTCTTTCCCGCCTTCCAGTCCACGGGCCTGCCTGTAGCCGGTCTCACGATTCTGCTCGGCCTCGATCGGATTCCCGACATGTTCCGCACGATGACGAACGTCACCGGGCATATGACGAGTGCCGTGGTCGTTGCGGCGCTCGAAGAGCGAAAATGAGCTGGCTGCTCGCGGCACCATGGATCGTGGTGCTGCTGCTGATCGCGTATCGCTACGCCACGCGCCGGCCCCGGCTGCGCGACTACGAGCCGCTTGTCACGGGCCCACTCGTCTCCGTCATCATCCCCGCACGCAACGAGGCGCGCAACATCGAGCGCTGCGTCCGCTCCGTGCTCGCGACGACGTACGCTCCCATCGAAGTCATCGTCGTGGACGACCGCTCCACCGACGGCACAGCGGAAATCGTGGAGCCCGCAACCGGGAAACGGCTACAGCTCGTGCGTGGCGCCGAGCTGCCGGAGGGATGGTTCGGCAAGCAGTGGGCGATCGTGCAGGGCTACCGGGTGGCCAAAGGCGAGCTGCTGCTCTTCGCGGATGCGGACACGCGACACGAGCCGGAGTTGCTGCCCCGCGCGGTGCGAGCTCTACAAACTGAGCGCGTCGATCTCTTTACCGTGCTGCCCCGCCAGGAGATGCGCACGTTCTGGGAGCGCTTGATCCAGCCGCATGTCTTCCTCGCGCTCGAGACGCGCGTCGGCAATCTGGAGCGCGTGAACCGGACCCGGATTGACTGGAACGCGATCGCGAACGGTCAGTTCATCCTCACGCCGCGATCGACCTACGAGAGCGTCGGCACGCACGAAGCGGTGAAGAACACGGTCGCGGACGATCTCGCGCTGGCGCAAGCGTACGTGCGCGCCGGCAAGGACATCTTTCTCACGCACGCGCAGGAGTTCATGACCACGCGCATGTACGGATCGTTGCGCGAGATCATCGCCGGATGGTCGAAGAATCTCGCGTCGGGCGCGCCGCTCATGGCGCCGCCGGTTCCGTTCGTCCGCACGTTGCTGCCCTTCCTCATGTGGATGCCGGCGCTGTTCTGGATTGCGCCACCCGTCGCCTGGATCGTGACTGGATGGGAGTTCACCGCCATCGCGACGCTCGTGTCGCTCGTCACCTGGCTCATGATCTATGCAGTCGAGCGGGTGCCTCCCTGGTACGCGCTGCTCTACCCACTCGGCGCAGGGATCGTCGCGTTCATCATGCTGCGCTCCGCACTCCGCGGGAAACGGCACGTGGAGTGGCGAGGGCGCGTCTATCGCGCCTAGAAGTACAGACCCAGCGCAATCATCACTCGCACGGTGTTGTAATAGCCGTGACCCTTCTCTCTGCCAAACGAATCATTGCCTTTGAAGGAGAGGTAGCCCGCCGAGATGCTCGCGGTACCGCCAACGCTGACCCCTGACGTGAGCATATAGGCGCCGCCGAGCTCGCCGTTGATCCCCGCGTACGTCGTGGTTTGGCGATAGTGCGTGCCGGTCAGATCGAACGCCTGATCGGTCAATCCGCCTTCCAGGGCCAGCGTCTGGAAGGAGACAACCTTGGGGTGCCGAGTCTGGTAGAAGCGCTTTCCCAAGCGGACATCGAGATTGATGAATTGCCGGTCCGCGCTGGTCGTCGTGCCGAAGTTGTCCGTACTTGACGCGCTGATCACATTCGCCGCGTTGGACAAATCCAGCAGCCACGCCGAGTGAGCGCTCGTAAAGCGCAGGATCCCAAGACTGAACAGATTGGCATTGCCGCCGAACTGCATGCCCCATTGACCCCCGTGAAATCGTGTGGTGTCGGAAGGGGTGGATTCTTGCGCCCAGAGGCAGTGCGGAATGAACGACAACACCAAGACGAGCAACGTTGCGCGAGCCATTGGCAGACCTTGGTAGGGGATGCTTCAGTCTGCCACGGAGGCGCACACCGTTGCAACACGGAGCGCACAATACGTCATAACAATTACGGTGTGAACGTGAAGATCACCTGTTGAGCGAGCGCGACACCCGCAACGACGCTTCCCACGGCCGCCCCGACGTGCAGGATCGTCGCCCAGCGCGTGCCACGCTCGGCAGCCAAGCGCACGAACAGCGACAGCCCAATCGAAACACTCAGCATCCCCACGATCGTCCCAACACCGAACGCCGCGAAGTAGCCCACGCGCGCCGCCGCATTTGGCGCGGCGGCCACGAGCAGCGCGGCAATCGCCCCGCTCCCCGCCAGCCCGTGCGCGATCCCAAAGCCGAGCGAGCGGCGTGCGTCCACCACCGCATGCGCGTGGGCGTGGGCGACGTTGTCCGTGTGGCTATGCAGATGAAAGTGCGGGCTGCCGGGGGAGTGGGCGTGCTGGTGCATGTGCCAGCGGCCGCGGACATGGCGCCAGATCACCACACCGCCCAGCAACATCAAGAGTGCGGCCACGAGCAGCTCCGCGGCCGGCCACAGGGCCTTGGGGAGCTGGACGCCCAAGGCGATCACGAGCAGGGCCACAGCGCCAACCGTAACTGTATGCCCCAGGCCCCAGAGCAGACCCAATCGGGCCGCCGACCACATCCGCTTGGGGCCGGGTCTCGTGGCGAGCGTCGAGACGGCCGCAAGATGGTCTGGCTCAAAGGCATGGCGGAGGCCGAGCAGGCCACCGATGGTGAGAACGGCTACAATTGAGGGCGCCATGGAGGCCGTAATCTAACTACAACCTTTTGGCCTGCTTGCATATCCAATGTCGTGCATGCCCCGACAGGTGCTCGAGGATACTCTGACTGCTGATTCGATCGCGGCCGACACGGCCCTCGCAGCGAGCGGGGACCCCAGTGCATTCGAGCGCTTGTACCGGACCCACGTTGCCCGGGTCCATACGTTGGTGCGCCGCATGCTCGACGCCGATGAAGCGGACGACGTCACACAGGATGTCTTCATTCGCGCCTGGCAAAAGTTGTCGACGTTCCGCGGGGAGTCGGCGTTCGGGACATGGCTGCACCGGCTGGCGGTGAACGTCGTGCTGGCCCGGCGCAAGAGCGTCGGGATCGAGCGCGGGCGATTCATCAACGAAAACCAACGGCTCGACGGCGTATCGGGGCGGACGGAAACGCCGGAGTTGTCGATGGACTTCGAGGAAGCGCTCGCCAACCTCCCCGAAGGCGCACGGCAGGTGTTCGTGTTGCACGACGTGGAGGGGTATCGCCACGAAGAAATCGCGCGCATGCTCGGCGTCGTGCCGGGCACGTCGAAATCGCAGCTGCACCATGCGCGGATGGCGCTGCGGAGGCACTTGGAACGATGAACGATCAATGGACTAACCGGCTGTCGGAGTATCTCGACGGCGAACTGGACAGCGTGGAGCGTGCGGCGCTCGAGGCGCACCTTAGGGCCTGCGGGCATTGCTTCGCGACTCTGGGCGAGCTGCGCCAAGTGGTCGCGCGCGCCAAGTCGCTAGAAGACACGCCGCCCGAGACGGAGCTATGGCCGGGGATCGCCCGGCAGATTCGCCGTGAGCGCGTGCCAGAGCGACGTGACCGCCTCGTCCGCCGCCGTTTCAGTTTGACCGTCGGGCAGTTGCTGGCGGCGAGCATCGCGCTGGTGCTGCTCTCGGGCGGCGCCATGTGGATGGCACTGCAGTCGCGCCGGCAGTCGAACAATGGATCAGTCGCTGAGACGCCGAGTCCCGCTGCTCCCTCTGGGTTTAGAGTTGCCCGCTGGAAGGTGCAGAGCGACATGGCGATCGCCGAGCTGCAGGACGCGCTCGCGCTCAACGAGGCCAAGCTCGACACCGCGACGGTGCGCGTGGTGCGGGAGAACCTGGCCATCATCGACCGGGCGATTGCGCAGGCGCAGCGCGCGCTC
>DASYTD010000072.1:0-4614 GCA_036002655.1 Gemmatimonadales bacterium | reverse complement strand
ATCGCGGCGATGCTGTATGGCGCGGCGCTGACGCTCGCGCTCACCGGCGACGTCGGCTCAACGATCGGGATCGTCGTGCTGATCGTCGGCGCGGTGCTGCTCCCCATTGCCGTCGTGATCGTGCGGCGACGCTTGTGGTTCCCGCTCACCGCCCTCGAGCGCGGCATCCAACAAGTCTCCGAAGGCGATTTGAGCGCGCAGGTCCCCGTCGTCCGCGACGACGAGCTCGGTAACGTCACCACGCATTTCAATCACATGACGCGGGTGCTGCGCGATCGCGCAGAAGAACAGGGACGGTTTGCGGCGGCGGGCGAGCTGCTCGGCGGCGTCGCTCACGAGGTCAACAATCCGCTCATGGCAATCGCCAGCCACGCCGAGCTGCGCCTGGCGGACGCCACACTCCCGGCTGAGCAGCGCAACGAGATGCAAAGCATTCTGCGGCAGGCGCAGCGCGCCGCCAAGCTATTGCGCGGCCTGCTGCGTTTCGTGCGCGCGGGCGAGAAGCGCGCCGCGGCCGTGAACATGAACGACGTCGTCCGCAGCGCTATCGACCTGGTGTCGTACCGGTTCACCATCGAAGAAATCTCGATCGAGGGACGGCTCGATCCCGAGCTGCCAACCATCGTGGGCGATGCCAATCGCCTGGAACAAGTCATCGTCAACCTCCTGAGCAACGCGCTCGACGCCCTGCGCGGCGTAAAGCCGCCGCGCCGCCTCACCGTGGACTCATTCATGGATGAGACCGGTGGGCGTGTCTGTGTCACCGTGACCGACAACGGGCCCGGCGTGGCTCCCGAGATTGCGCAGCGACTCTTTCGGCCGTTCGCGAGCACCAAAGGTCAGCGTGGCACGGGGCTTGGCTTGTACATCTCGCGTCAGTTGGTGCGCGAGGCCGAAGGTGAGCTCGAGCTCGTGACGCACAAGGACCAGGGCGCCCGGTTCATGGTGTGGCTGCCCAGTGCGCGTGAAGCGATTCCGGCCGCGCCTGCGGCGGTCCCGCAAATGACAGCTGCCCCCAGCGCGGCGAGCAAGAGTCTCGCCGGCATTCGCGTGTTGCTGGTCGATGACGAGGAGTTGATTCGCCGCCCGATGACGCGCTTTCTTGCCAAACGCGGCGCCGAGATCAAAGAGGCGGGCGACGGCTTGGCGGCGCTCGAGCACGTGCGGGCAGGATTTGATCCCCACGTGATTCTCGCCGATTTGCGGATGCCGCGCATGGACGGCGCCGAGTTTTACGTACGGCTGCAAGAGGAGCGCCCCGCCCTGGCCGAGCGCGTGCTGTTCCTGTCGGGTGACATCACGCATCTTGCCGGACGCGGGCTCGCCGAGGTGCCACGGGACCGCGTGTTGGTGAAGCCGCTCGAGCTGGCCGAGTTGGAGCAGCGGATTTCCGCCTTTGTGCGGGAGAAGGCGGCCTAAATGCTCGTGGTGGTGGTGCTGTTTGCGACCGTGCTGCTGCGCGCCGGCATCGTGCTAACGGTCGTCTATCTCATTCTCCCTGCAACGCGGGCCTGCCCACGCTGCGCCGCCGAGCTCACATTGATTCGGCACGTTGTGCTGCGGCGCCTGCTGCCCCAAGTGGAGCATCGCTGGTGTCTCAGCTGCGGCTGGAGCGGGATCGTGCGGCGAGTCGCTCCTCCACCGCCTCCGCGGGCGCTCACTCAGTCGCGCGTGATCAACCGCACGGCGCGCTCGTAGAAGAAATAATCCCAGGTGTGACTATGGCGCTGCAGCCCCGCTTTCCTGTCGGCGATCCGGAGAATGAGCCGCGCCAATGCGATGACACCCGGAGACGTCGCGCGAGCTCAGCCAACATCAGATTGGTGAGCTTGCGAAAGGCCTCGGGCTGAGGACGGAGGTCGCGCTGAGGGCGATCGGCGGATTCCTGGCCATCGAGTCAGGAAACCCCGCGAGCATTCAGACGGAGCTGAGGAAGCAGGGCATTTGGTGCGACTACCGCGGATCAAGCCTGCGGCTGGGACCGGCGCCTTATATCAACGACAAGCAGCTCAACGAAGCTGTGGAGGTACTAGGCGGTCTTCGGTCATCCACGGAGCGCCAAGAAAATGCCTTGGATTCCCGCCGCCAGGAACGCAGCGCTCAATAGCAGATACAGGTAGGTATGCGGCTTGACGCCTGGCTCTAGTACAGCGTCGTTAGGGTTCCTTGGATTGAAGTGCACCCTCGTAGCCTTCCCCGGCTCGTACCCTGCGAGTCTCTTCTTCGCGGCCGCTTCCAGGTAGGTACTATCGAAAGAGTCGTGTCCATACTGAAGTCTGGTGCCCTCGAAGGGTTTGCCATCGACTTCATACGAATAACGCACCGTCATGACGAAAGGACCACCGCTGCCGAATGCGCGGGACGTCGACAGCGCGGCAATAAGAATGACGCCCGGCACGGACGGCCAGTTCAGCGTCGCCCACCCTCGGCGAGCAGACCATAGTTCAAAGATGAACCAGACACATGCCGCAAGACTCATGAGAAGTGAGAGAATCATCAGTAAGACCTCCGGCAAGCACCTGTGATCGCCCACCTAGAGACTCTATCCGAACGATGACACAATGGTGGACCTCAGCGACTGGCAGAAGCCGTTGCGGCATTGCAAGTCCTCATTGCGGTCTGACCTTGCCGCAGAGTTCCCCACATAGGGGTTAGAAGATCCTGCCAGGTATCACGAAGGATTTCCCCAGGGTTGAAGTCGTGCCGTAAGGCAGCCTCCAAAGTATTCATCCAAAGGCCGTCTGCCGTGTTGTGGAGGAAGGTTCCAAAACGAACAACCTAGGCGATGTCGCGAAGCAGCACCCTCACATCAAGCTCGAGCGGCCGTGTCATGGCCGGAGGATGCCAACGCAGGACGTGGGATTCGCGAATCGCGCGCCGGCCGTCCGTGCCCGACACTTCACACCAGCGGCGATCGAGATCCACGATCCACACCTCGGCGACCCCGAGTCGCAGGTACGCCTCGAGCTTGTAGTCGCGATCGTAGTGTTTTGACGAAGGGCTCAGGACCTCGACCGCCAGCCACCAGTCACTGATCTCCGTCCATTTCGTGCCCGGCGAGAACGTCGAGGGGAAAACCAGCACATCTGGTTCGAGATGGAGCTTGGGCGCGATCTCGATTTCGCCAGGACTCACCACGTAAGCGGGCCCATGGACACCGAGGTAGTTGTTCAAGGCGTACATCAAACGGGAAACAACGATCTGGTGATCGGACGCCGGGGCGGGCGTCACGAGCAGGATGCCCTCGACCAGCTCGTAGCGCTGCCCGTCGTCGGGGAAGGCGCGCACCATGTCCACCGTATAGGTCGGGAGCGGGAACGACATAGCCATAATGTGCGGCCTCGGCACGGGTCGGAGCAATCCGGCATACACCACGATGCCGCGCCCCAACCGCGAGATCGTCATCCTTTGCATGCGCGACGCGACAAGAAAACCTCAATCCCGCGTGATCAGCCGGGCCGCACGCTCGTAGAAGAAGTAGTCCCACGCCCAGTTGAGCAGCACAAACAGCTTGTTGCGGAACCCGATCAGCTGGATGATGTGAACGACGAGCCACATCACCCACGCCGGAAAGCCGCTCCAATTCACGCCAAAGACGCGCGCCACCGCCGCGTTGCGGCCGATCGTCGCGAGCGTTCCCTGGTCGTGGTAGCGGAACGGCTCGAGCGGTTTCCCCCGCAACGTACGAACGATGTTCCGCGCGACTGATTCTCCCATCTGGATGGCGACGGGGGCGACCATCGGCAGTGGCTCGCCGTTCGCTTCGCGATAGGCGGCGTCGCCGATGATGTAGACCTCGGGATGCCCCGATACCTGCAGCGTCGGCTCGACGGGAATGCGCCCTTGGCGCCCCGCGGGCAAGCCGAGCCGGCCACTGAGCGCGGTCGCTCGCACCCCTGCGGCCCAGATGACGGTGTGCGCGGGGATGACCTCGCCGCTCTTGAGCCGGACGCGCTCGCCGTCGAAATCCGCGACGGTCGCGCTGAAGCGCACCTCGATGTACTTGCGCCACAAGGTGCGGCCCGCGGCCTCCCGCAGCCGTTCGGGCATGGCGGCGAGCAGCTTGTCCGTGGCCTCGAGCAAGAGAATGCGCACGTCCTTGATGTTGAGGCGCGGATAATCCTTCACCAGCACCAGGCGAATCAGCTCGGAGAGCGCCCCGGCCATCTCGACGCCCGTCGGCCCACCCCCGACGACGATGAACGTGAGCTTGGCGCGGCGGCGCTCGGCGTCCGTCTCGAGCATCGCCTGCTCGAAACAGGTGAGGACATGATTGCGAATAGCGACGGCATCGGGAATGTCTTTGAGGCCGAGTCCGTGCCGCTCCATCGTCTCCAAGCCGAAGAAGTTCGTCTCGCCGCCGGGCGCGAGCACGACATAGTCATAGGGAATCGGTCCGGCACTCGTCTCCAGACGGCGCTGCGCGAAGTCAACGCCGCTGACCTCGACCATGCGAAAGTCGAAGTTCTTTTGGCCGCGCAGAATTGCCCGTACGGGTTTGGCGATCTGCTCGGGCTCGAGCCCCGCGGTGGCGACTTGGTAAAGCAGCGGTTGGAAGAGGTGGTAGTTGTTGCGGTCGAGCAGGACGACTTGGACGGGTGCGCGCCGCAACGC
>DASYTD010000071.1:0-3040 GCA_036002655.1 Gemmatimonadales bacterium | reverse complement strand
GCCAATCCGATCGCATCGGCGTCGCCGCCGCCGACGACTTCCACGGTCTGCGGCTGCTCGAGCTGATCCAGCCACTTGAGCGCATCCCGCAGCTGCGCCGCGCGCTCATAGTCCTGCGCGTTGCTGGCTTCGTGCATTCGCTCGCGTAACCGAGCCCGCACATCGAGTGTCTTTCCCGAGAGGAACAGCAACACATCGTCGATCATGCGCCGATAGTCTTCCGCGCTCTGATAGCCGACGCAGGGCGCTTTGCAGCGCTCGATGTGAAAATCGAGACAGGGCCGGTCGGGTGCATCGTCCGGCAAATGCCACGAGCACGACCGCACCGTGAAGATCCGGCGGATGATCTTGAGCGTCTGCCGCAAGGTCGCGACGTCGGTGTAGGGACCGAAGTAGCGCGCCCCGGGAATCGCCACGCGTCGCACGACCAAGACGCGCGGGAACGGCTCGGCGAGGGTTACGGCGATTTGCGGATAGCTCTTGTCGTCCCGCAGCCGAATGTTGAACCTCGGCTGGTGCTCCTTGATGAGCGTGTTCTCGAGCAGCAACGCCTGCGCTTCGTTCGGAACGATGATCGTCTCGAGATCGGCGATCTGCCGCGCCAGCGCCTCGCGCTCCACGCTGATCTGGTCCTCGGCGAAATAACTCGGCACGCGCGAGCGCAGGTTGCTCGCCTTTCCCACGTACAAAATCTCCCCCGCGGCGTCTTTCCAGAGATAGACGCCGGGGCGAGCGGGAAGTGCCGCTAGTTGGCGGGCGAGCCGGTCAGAGATTGCCATGCGCGTATCGCGTCGGGGTGGCGGAACGCCGTGGTAAGCGCCCCGTAAGCCACCCCAAAGATACCCAGCACGGCAATGCCACGTGGGATAGGACGCCAGAGGGCGACGACGTGGTCCGCACCGATCGCGAGCGCCGCGGCCGCCCCCCCCGCGGCGACCACGATGCCGAGCGTCCGCCAATCGACCCGCTGCAACACCGTTCCGACGCGGCGGTCGAGGGAGCGCAGGTTCAGCACGGTGTTCAGTGTGCCGCCCAGTGAGGAGCCAAGCGCGATCCCCGCAGGTCCCAAGCGGCGCATCAGCACCGAGGAGAGAATTGCGGACACCGCGAGCGACAGGATCGCGATCCGCACGGGCGTGCGCGTGTCGCGCAGCGCGTAGAAGCCGGACGCAAACAGCTTCACCGTGGCCTGCCCTAACAGGCCGATGCCGTACGCGGCGAGCACCCCGCCCACGAGCAACGTATCATCGGCATCGAACCGGCCGGTCTGGAAAAGCGCCCCGATGATCGTCGGCCCGACGGCGGCAAACGCAAAGGCCGACGGCACCACGAAGAAGGCGATGCGCCGAAACCCGACCGCGATGCGAGCGCGCAGCTGTTCATTAGGCGCCGCCGACGTCGCGTCCCGAGCAAGATCGGGCAGCGAAACCGCCGCCACGGCGACGCCGAACAAGCTGATCGGCAGCACCTGAACGAGCTGCGCGTAACCAAGGCTCGCGAGCCCACCCTCCCCCGTGAACGAGCCGAGGAAGGTGTCGATGAGGCCGGAGAGCTGCGCCACACCGGCGCCGATGACAAGCGGCGCCCACGCGGTAATCACTTGGCGCACGCCTGCGGGCGCCAGGCTCGTCCGGACGGGAATGCCCTGGAGCAGCCGCCAACAGGTCGGGAGCTGCACCGCGATTTGCAGAATGCTTCCCGCAACGGTACCCCAGGCGAGCGCGAGCGAGAGACGGTACAACTGTTCGCCCGGCGGCAGTCCTCGACCAGAAAGCCAGGCAGCCGCTCCTACCATCGCCGCGATACCGGCGATGTTCCAAAGCGCCGGCGCCGCATACGGGAGAAAGAAGCGGCGGTGGGTGTTGAGGATGCCGAGACACCAGGCCGACACGACCATGAGCCCGGTCATCGGGAAGAGAATGCGGACGAGGATGGTTGTGAGCTCGCGCCGCGGACCATCGAAGCCCTGGGCGACAATCGCCGTAATCGCCGGCGCGAACGCGATCCCGATCACGGCCAGCACACCGCTCGCGAGCACCAGCAACCCTAAGACGGCGCCGGCAAGCGCTCGCGCTGGCTGCTTGTCATCCCGTTCGTTCAGTGTGGCGTAGACCGGAATGAACGAGGCGGAGAGCGTTCCCTCGCCCAGCAGATTGCGGAGCGCGTTGGGGATGCGCAGTGCCGCTCGGAAGGCATCCGCGGCCGCGCCGTTGCCGAAGTAGTGGGCGAAGACGCGCTCGCGAACGTAGCCGAGCACGCGGGTGACGAG
The DNA here is from genome assembly GCA_036002655.1 of Gemmatimonadales bacterium. Taxonomy (GTDB): domain Bacteria; phylum Gemmatimonadota; class Gemmatimonadetes; order Gemmatimonadales; family GWC2-71-9; genus 20CM-2-65-7. The sequence continues at coordinate 771 of DASYTD010000071.1, read as the reverse complement.
AATGCCGGCGGCCACGCGGGCCGCGTGGCCCCCCACGCCCCCCCGGCTGCTCGTCAGGAAGTCGGTTTCTTTCGGCGGGGGTCTTCCAGCAGGCGCTGCATGAATTGCAGCTCTTCCCGCATGCCTGCCACCGAGCGATTGAGGTCCTCGAGCTCGGTCTCCAGCAGCTCGACCTTACGCTGCACGTCGCGCAGCTCCGGCGGGGGGCCGTCCGTACGCCCTTCCATACGGCGCGCGACCGACTTGCCGAGCGGCGAATCCACCAGAATCGCGGCCACCGGAATCAGCAGCGCGACGATGAGAATCACGGCGAGCACCCACATGGATCGGATTCTAGAGACCTGTGGCCCAGCGCGCCACCTCTGCATCAATCGCGTCCAGCAGATCCATGCCGTAACGTGCGAGAAATGAGGCGGCGGTCAGCACCCGCTCTTGTGGGTGGCCCCCGGGCGCGAGTGCCGCACGCGCGCGCGCGACCTGGCTCAGCTGCGTGCCCTGCGTCCGCTTGAGACTGGCGATGAGTTTTTTCTCGATCTCGTGCGTGCCCGCCAGCGCGGCGTTGCGCGAAGACTGGACGGTGCGTTCCAGCGTCGGGTCGAGCTGCTGCACGGCGTTCCCGATCGCGCCATAGCGGGCCTCGAGATCGCTCCGCAGCGCCGCGAGCGCGGCCGCGAGATCCGGCGGAAGAGCCGCACGCGCGAGACGTGCCTCGAGCGCGCCGGGCGTCCCATCGAAATCCGCAGGCGTGAGGCCATGCTTGATCAGGACTTT
>DASYTD010000070.1:0-11852 GCA_036002655.1 Gemmatimonadales bacterium | reverse complement strand
GAGCGTGGCCGACCCGATGCCGGACAGGCGTCCCGCTTGCACCTCCGTCCCAAGACCGAGGCCGACATGCGTGATGCCCCGGCTGGCGAAGTTGGCAAGCTCTGCGGGCCGAGCGGGGTTGGGCCCTTGCCCGACGTTCAGCCCCATTTCCCCCTGGACGAACACGAAGGCATACGGCGGAAAGGGCCACCCGAGAACCGGGAGATCGAGCGACGCCCGCAGAAACGCTCCACGCACCCGGTCCACATCCCACCAGGCTTCCACGGTCGGGTTGAGGTAGCGGCTGGTCGTCGACAGCGACGCGAACACCTCCGTCGTGTTGCGGGCCGAGCCAACGCCGCCGGTGCCTGAGTCGCCGCGGAAGACGTACCGTACCAGCCCAGCATGGAGGCGGGTCGGTCCGAGGACGAGCGAGGCCTGCCCCCAGAGGTCTTGCTCTCCGAGGTGTCGCCCACCGGCGCCGGTTTCGGACAGCTCTCCTGCCGAGGCGCGGTCCAGCTCGTAGTGCAGAACGGCGCCGCTCTCGAGCGAGATGCGGTGGACGCGGAGTCCCACGGCCAGCGATGGCTGTGCGACGAGGCCCGCCGCTCGGGAGACGCCGTGCCACACGTAGCGCCCACCGGCGGATACGTCAGTGCGGGCGGTGAGTTGTGCCGCGGCAGGCTGGGCAGCCACCATCAATCCGGTGAGACAGAACCCGGCATATCGCACGAGGCTGAGCGTCCGCCTTCCGATCAGTGCAGCGTGACGCCCAGGCCGAGCTCGACGATCCTGTGTGTCACCGACTCCCCCAGGATCACGCCGCTGCTCGTTTGATCGCCGTCCATCCCCATGTAGAGATTTGCGACGGGCGTGAGCGAGACGTGGCGTCCAATCCGCGCATCAGCTCCTATGCCCAGCGTTCCTCCGAGTCCAAGAGCCCTCGATGGGCCGCCGGTTTCCGACTTGAAGCGGCTGAATCCCACGCCGGCGCCGACCTTGAGAAAAAACGGCACGGGGGGCGTCGGATGGTACGAGAGCGTCCCTGACAGATTGCCGATCCGCTGCGTGAGACTGGGACCGTGCTTCGTCCAGACGTTGAGCTCGAAGCCGAGTCGGAGGCGAGGGTTAGGAGTGCCGCCGATCTTGATGAACGCAGTGACGCCACTGCGATCATCAGCGATACAGCCCGCGCAGTCGAGATGAGCCGTTCCGTACCCGAAACCGGCGCCAAACCAGAATCCCTGCCACTTCGTGGCCGCTCTCTGCGCGGCCACGGGAGGGGCGTTCACCAACCAGCAGAGGAACAAAGCCGCGAGCCCGCGCGTGAGGAGTCTCATACCTCTACTTGCGGGCTCGCGGCCCTGACTGTCAAGACTGCCCTACTCGCTCGGCGGGTTCCGAATCACTCCCATGAACAGAATCGTGCCCGACAGGTTCTCGCGCAGCGCGAAGAGGAACGGCCGATTGATCTGAATCGTCTGCGGCACACTGGTTATTCCCATTCCAACGGATGTGACCGCCGCCGCTTCCGTCCCTTCCTCATTCACATCGACGTAGGTCTTGTGCTTGACCTCAGTGATCAATAGCTCCGACGGATCGTGGATGCGCGTGAAGTTAGCGGCCCGGGGGGTCGAAGGCGACGCCCATGCCGAGTGCGGCGAGTGTCGGAATCAGCTGCAGGTCATTGGTGATCTTGAATTTGGGTAAATACACGACGTTCTCGCCTGGCTGCAAGCTCGCGGTCCACGCATTCCACTCGTCTAGCGTCAACCCGTTTACCAGATCATCGACGCTGACGCTGTCGTTCGGCAGCACGATGGTCATCGAAAATGCCTGACCGCCGTACGCGAGATCGATAATCGTGGCGTTCGTGCGCCAGGTGGAGCGAAGCTTGGCTTCCCGGCCATGCGTCATGGTTGGCACGTTCACGGTCGAGCCGTCGGACAAGTAGAAAGGCCGCGGACCTGTCAAGCTGCGATCGAATTGCTCGGTCCAATCGCCCTTGAAATAGATCGCGTCGATGAGATACATCCGCATGCCATCGGGGATCTGATCGATGATCTTGTCGATGACGCCCCGGGTCTGCTGCTTCACCCAATCGTTGATCGTCGCGGGTGCCGTCGGGGAGCCAAAGTCGAGTGCCGTCACGCGTGCGTCGTAGTAGATGCGATTCGCGTCGAGGAAATCCGGCTCGACCGCGTAGCCGTCGAGATACCAAATCGAGTTCGCGATCGTGAATGCCACGCGCGGGTCGAGCTCGCGGAGCAGCTTGATCAAACTGCGGTAGCTCTCGTTCACCTCGGCAACGCTCATCCCCTCGAGCTCGAGGGTCGCGCGCATCGCGTCTTCGGTCGTGCCGGCGGCGCCGTTGTACGTCATCGCCAGCGCCATGGCCACGGAGAGCGGCGAGACGAACAGGTTAGGCAGTGTATCGCGAGTGTCAGCCACCGCCTGCTTGAGGAGCTTGATCGCGAACCGATTGTCGGCGGCGATCAACCCCTGCTCCTGCGACGTCAGCGCCCGGGGCAGAGCCGTAATCTTGGACGGGGGACCAACAGGATCGGAACAGGCAAAAGCTAGGAACGCCAGGGTAATCGCGGACGTACGAGGTTTCATGACGGCCTCCTTATGTAGACGATACCCCGGCGATTACCCTCGCCGTCACTGTCGCCCGGATGCGACACTCAGATCGAACGTGTCTTGTTCTCATTGCCAGTGGGAAAAAAGCACGACGGCCGCCGGGTTACGGCGACCGTCGTGCTTGATCAACTGCACGCACGTTCAACTACACAGCAGGACGAGCTCGACCCGCCGCAGCGCGACGGGCCGAACTCTTCACGTCCTACCGCTCCTCTTCTACGTTGCCACCTTCGTCTTCACGCTCGGGATTCGAGCCAGGACGGTTGCGCTCCCCTTCTTTCTTCTTCATCGGGCCCGTCTCGTCAGGGCGCGGCTGCCGCGGGTTGTTCGGGTCGAGTCGCATATTCGTTCTCCGTGATTGTTTTTGAGGAAAGAACGTCTGCGTGCACAAGCAACCTATGAGGCTGTAATCCCCGTCACTATCGGCCTTGTGGGTGAAATGCGATCTAATACCGGCGAGCGGCGTGGGCTTAGTGCCAACGGCTCCCGCAATGTATGTTCTGCGTTGGTCGTCCCCCCGACTTTGGAGACTCGTCCATGCGCGCCCTACTCGCCGCGATTGCCCTCCTGACTCTCCCCCATACCGAGTGGGATCTGCTCGGCACCCGACGCGTGAGTTTCACGCTCGATCACGACGCGATTCTGGTCGGCGCCCGAGAGGGATGGTATACGGCAATCAAGATCGAGGTCGCCGGCGGCAATCTCGAGATGTACAACATCCGCCTGACGTTCGGGAACGGCGACACCTGGTCGCCCGAGACCCGCGTGCAATTCCACGAAGGCTCGTGGAGCCGCACCATCGATCTGCCGGGACCCGCGCGGCTGATCCGGCGCGTCGACTTCTGGTACCGAAGCCGGCTGCGTCGTGGCACCGCCACCGTGCGCGTGTTCGGCCGGAGCGGGGAAGCCCCGGGGGGGACGCCGCCGCCCGCGCCAATGGGCGCCGAGTCACGGGAAGCGCTCGCCGCGGCTCCTCCACCGACCATAGGCTGGGAGCATCTGGGCGCTCGCCCGGTGGATTTTCGCGTGGATCACGACGCCCTGCTCGCCGGTGGCCGGGGCGCGTTCCGGGCCGTCCGCTTCGATGTCGAAGGCGGCAGCCTCGAGCTGTTCAACGTGAAGATCACGTTCCGGAACGGCGAGACATTTTCCCCCGCCACACGGCTGCTCTTCAATGCGGGGACGATGAGTCGCGTGATCGACCTTCCCGGCAATGCACGCGTCATCCGGCGCATCGATTTCTCCTACCGCTCGGTGGGCGGAGTTTTTTCCGCGATCAACCCGGCAAAGGCCACGGTGCACGTGTACGCCCGACGGTGACGGCTCCCCAGGCAGCGTTCTTCACGTACGCCATTCTCAGTCGAATGGCGTACGTGCTATTCGTGGGATGGATGCTGCGGCGCGAAGAGCGCGACGGCGTCTACGCGCGGACGTTCGGGCCGGCCGAGGGCTTCCGTCGATTCCGGCGGCGCGCGGCGGTCGTCATGAACAACGACGCGTTCGCCTTCATTCTGCTGTGTCTGGTGACCCGCGATACCTGGATGCTACCAGTCCACCCCGCCGCCTCGTTCGCGGCGGGCGCGGCGCTGGCCCTGGTCGGCCTCGGCACGAAATTCTGGGCGGCACGCACGCTCGGCATCGAGGCCTACTACTGGCACAACTTTTTCGATCCCGAGGATGCCGTGGGGCCGGTCAGCAGCGGTCCCTACCGCTTCTTCTCCAGCCCGATGTACACGATCGGCTACTTACACACCTACGGGTTCGCGTTGATGACGCGCTCGCTGCCGGGACTCATCGCTGCGGTGTTCGCCCACGCGGCCATTCTGACGTTCTACTACGTCATCGAGAAGCCGCACTTCCAGCGCCTGCATCGCTCTAGCTGACAACGCCGCCACGCCGTCTATTCTGGCAGCGTGGCCCGACCCAACGAAGATCAGCCCGCACTCGCCGAGTGGGCGCGCACGCTTCAGCGCCGCATCCGACAGCGCGGTATCAACGCGTTCATTCTGCACGGCCCTGGGGTACGCGACATCCACCCGCTGGGGGCACGCCGCCACGGCACCATCGGGGAATTCCTCGGCGAGGTGATGTTCGCTGATCGCACCGTGATCGTTTTGTACGACCGTGGCTCCGGCATCCGGTTCACCGACCCGCAGGCCGACCAGGACTTCCGAACGGTCCTCAAGGCCTACGATAAGATCGGCGGCACCAACCTCGCACAGGTGCAGCCCCGCGATCCTGACCGCGCGTTGCAGGTCCTCGAGACGTACCTCCAGTATCAATTGAAGGAGAATCCCCGCTTCTCGGCAGCGGTGATCATCGACTTCGCGGAGACGGTGGCCCCGGCGGGCAACCCGGGACAACTGCCCGTGGAGGACCGCAACTCGATCGTGACGCTCCGACGCTGGTCGGCCGACCCGCTGTTTCTCCAACGTCAGGTGACGTTTTGTCTCGTCTCGGAGAGCACCGCCGCGCTCAACGAATCGCTTGTCGCCGATGCGCGTACCTTCGAGCTCAACGTTCCCGTACCCGACGAACGGGAGCGGCATGCGTATCTCACGGGCAGAGGCGGGACGCCACAGACCTTCTCGCGCATCGACTCCCGAAAAGTCGCAGTCCTCACGTCGGGCCTCACCCGCCTGCATCTGGAAAGTCTGCTTGCCGAAGCAGACGCGGGCGGCGCGGCGCTCGATCCCGACGCGCTCACGCGGGAGAAGAAGCGTCTTATCGAGGAAGCGAGCGGCGGACTGCTCTCCTTCTTGACGAGCGCCACCGGCCTCGATGCGGTCGCGGGGCATGAGAACGCCAAGGCCCTGCTGCGGGAGACGGCAGCGGCATTGCGTCAGGGACGGCTCGACGTCGTGCCCATGGGCTATCTCGTCTGCGGGCCGGTCGGGACCGGCAAAAGCTTTATCGTGCGGTGCTTCGCGGCGGAAATCGGTATTCCAGTCGTCGAGTTGCTCAATTTCCGTTCGATGTGGCAAGGGCAGACCGAAGCCAACCTCGAGCGGATTCTCGGCCTGCTCGACGCATTGGGACCGGTCGCGGTGGTGGTGGACGAGGCCGACGCAGCGCTCGGCAACCGCGAGATGCGGGGTGCAGACTCCGGCGTTTCGGAACGTGTCTTCGCGTCGCTCGCCGCGTTCATCGGCGACACGCGGCGGCGCGGCAAGGTGATCTGGTTCCTGATGACGAGCCGGCCCGACCTCGTTCCTGTCGACTTGAAGCGTCAGGGGCGCGCCGAGGAGCACATCGCGCTGTTTCCACCCGCGACCGCGGAGGAGCGCGCTCTCGTCTTCGAGAGCCTGCGCGCGCGTTTACAGATCCCTGTGGAGCAGGGAGTGCAGGCCACCGCGTTGTTCGGCGAGGTGCCACAGCCGATGTCGCCGGCCGACATCGAAGCGGTATTGGTGCGTGCCAGCCGCCGCATGGCGATCGAAAAGCAGCCGGCGCTTTCCGCGAAGCTATTGCGGGAACTGATCGCGGATTTTCAGCCGCCGGCATACCCAGTGGAAATCGAGTATCAACGCTTGATTGCGGCCTTCGAGTGCACGAGCCGGCAGCTCTTGCCTCCCGACCTGGCGGCACTGTCGCACGAAGCGATCGCCGAGCGGCTCACGGCATTGCGGGCGGCACTTGGAGATGCGCGAGGAGGGCGTTGATCAGCAGCGTCGCCCTTCCTCTATATGCGCTTGCGGCGCACGCGTTACAGCGTCTTGAGAAACGCGACCAGAGCCGCCCGGTCACCCGGCGGCAGTGTCTTGAACAGATCGCGCGCGCGGGCCGCCTCCCCGCCGTGCAGCTCGATGGCCTGCTCCGGCGCGGTAGCCCGGCCGTCGTGCAGGAACTGCGTACTGAGTCGCAATCCCATCAGGGGCTCCGTGCGGAACTCGCTCGGCGTCGCCAGCCCAAAACAAATGTCGGCCAGGTCGGCGCCCATGTCGTGTAACAGGAGATCGGTATAGGCCGTGACCTCCTTGCGCCGCAGGGCCGGGATCGGGCTGTCGCCGGTGCGGAGCGTGGGGACGTGGCAGCCAGCGCACCCCACCCGCGTAAAGACGTCGCGCCCCCGCCGCGTCTCGCGCGACTGCTTGAGCGGCGCTGGTGGAGCGAGCAACCGGACAAACGCGTCGGTCAGCTCGAGGGTGCGCGCGCCGAGCTCAGGATCCGGCGCCGGATCAGTGCCGGCGGGGAGAGGCCGTCCCGTGATACTGCCTTCTTCGGGTACGGAGGGATTGGTAATTCCGATCTCGATCTGAAAGGCGCCGTCGTTGAACTCACGCAATGTCGGCACCAGCGCTTTGCGCCCGAATCGTCCCAGCCGCCCGTCGAAGAAGCGACCGGGCCGTCCCGAGATGCCGTCGCCGTTGCGGTCGTCCGGATCGGCATACGAGAGAATCACCGAGTCGGGCACGGCGTCGAGCAGTCCAAACCCCAGGACGTCGGGCGTGGTCCGCGCCGCGATGACCGTGGCCTCCGGAGGCGGCGGCTCGTTGTCGATGCCGAGCGCCGCATGGAGCGCGGGAGTCACGCTGTCTTGGAATACGGGCCCGCCCTTGGTCACGAGTTCGTCACACGCGAGGCCGGCCCGCTCGGGATGGAACACGGCGGCGTGTCGCTCGACTTCGTCGCCGATCCCTCCGGACACAGGTTCCTCGTGGCACTCCGCGCAGCCACTGGCATTGAACAGCGGGCCAAGACCCACCGCGGGCGTGAAGGTGCTGTCGAACACCACGCGGCCGCTGTCGAATTGCGCCCGCTCGGCGGCCGACAGACCACGCAACGGATCTCCTGGTTGCGGGCGACGGCATGCCGTCGCCGTGAACACCAGTACCACAACCCAGGAAAGCCTCATGGCGCCGGCTCCGCTCCCGTTTCCATGCGGCCGAGGCGCTCGATCGTGTACGCGACAAAGCGCGTCTGCCGCAGGCCAAAGACCGCGCGGATCACGTCGCCAGGCTTCAACTCGGCGAACCCGATCCGCTCCTTCTCCGCGCCCTCGCTCCGATCGCTCACCGGCACATCGGCGGGGACTTGGAGCCGCACGACGCGGAGCGCAAAGCCCACCCCGGTCGTCACCTCCAGCGCGCGCGCGCCGGTGTCGACGACGCGAATGGCGCCCCGAACGGTGTCGTGCGGAGCGCTCGGGGGGGGCGAGGGGGGCCGCTGCGCGGTGACGTTATCAGGGGCGAGGATCAGAACGAGAGACAGTGCTGTCAACCGGTACATAGACCCTCCTGGCAAGGCTTGGGTTCGTCCGCCCCGAGTCCGATCTTGCTGCGCATCAGCGGCGGGCCTATTCTCGCTGCTGTGAGCAGCTCTCGGGGATACCAGAGGAAGGTAATACGCTGGATCGCGGTCTTTCTCGGCAGCGGGCGCTTGTTCGGATGGATGGTGCACGTCATGGCGTTTTCTGGTGGCGATGCGTGGTCAGCGGGGGGAGGGGGACACGACACACCGCACCACCACTAGCGTCGCTTGACGGTTTTCGCGGCGCGCGGTAGCACTAGTGTCACGCTCATTCTCCAGAGGGCATGAATATGCGACGTGTTGAAAGTTTACTCATAGGGCTCGCCGTCCTGCCGGCGCTGCTCCAGGCGCAGGGCGGATCCATACGTGGTCGCGTCGCGGATGCCGCGGGTGCACCGCTCGCCCGCGCGCTCATCTCGGCCGAAGGCAGCGGCCTCCGCGCCACGAGCGACGAGCAGGGCCGTTATGAAATCCGCGGCCTCTCGGCCGGCAGCTACACGGTGCGCGTGCGACTGCTGGGATACGTCGCGCAGTCGGCGCGCGTGACGGTGGGCCAAGGGCCCGTCGTGCAGGATTTCGTGTTGGCCGAGCAGGCCATCAGCCTCTCGCCCGTGGACGTCGTGGTGGGATCGCGCGCGCGGCACACGGCGGCGCAGGAGCTCGCCGTACCGGTGGATGTGTTCACGTCCGAGATGATCGCGATACAGGGAGCGACGGAAACCGGGCAGATCCTGCAGTCGCTCGCGCCGTCGGTGAACTTTCCGCATCAGAGCGTCACGGACGCCACCGACATCGTGCGTCCGTTCACGCTGCGCGGCCTCTCGCCCGATCACACGCTCGTGCTCGTCAACGGTTGGCGCCGGCATCAGACCGCTCTCGTCAACACGTTCGCCTATGGCACGGGCGCCGGTTCCAGCGGCGTGGACCTGAACGCGATCCCCTCGAGCGCGGTGGACCGCATCGAAGTGCTGCGCGATGGGGCGTCGGCTCAGTACGGTTCCGACGCGATCGCCGGCGTGGTGAACATGGTGTTGAAGGAGGGCCAGTTCACGCCGTTTCTCAATACGAGCGTCGGCCGCTACCACCCGAACGATTACGACGACGACGGCACCACGGTGAACGTGAACGGCGGCTGGGGAATCACCATCGGCCGTGGATCGCTGGGATTGTTCGGCGAATTCCTCGACCGTCAGCCGACGAACCGCGCCTGGGCCGACATCTACGAGGATGCCGGTACCGACCTGCCCGATTCGATCGTCGATGGGCGCGTGATCGTGAAGCGCAATCCCGTCGATCAACCCAATCATCACTGGGGCGACGGACTCGAGAAGGACGTCATGACGATGGCGAACTTCCGTCTGCCGCTGAACGATCAGGGCACGACGGAGCTGTATAGCTTTGGCGGCTACAGCTATCGCAAGGGCACGGGCAACGGCTACCGGCGTTGCGCGGCGAGCTGCGCCAGCTTGGGTGGCCGCAATTGGGCGGAGATCTACCCCTTGGGCTATCTGCCCGAGTTTGCATCGACGGTCACCGATTACTCGGCGGCGGGAGGGATCCGCGCCGCGACATCGGGCTGGTCGATTGACTTGGGCGCCTCGTACGGTTACAACCAGTTCGACTACGACCTGCGCCACACGCTCAACGTCTCGCTCGGGCCGTGCCTTGACCCCGCGAACCCGTGCGCGCCAGGGCCGGACAGCATTCTGGGAAACAGCGATGACATGTCCAACCAAACCTCGTTCTTCGCGGGGCGGTTGCAGCGCGATGAGCTCGTGCTCGGCGTGAACGCGGCGAAGGCCGTGTCGCTGGGGTTATCCGCGCCCGTCAACGTCGCGCTGGGCGCGTCGTTCCGGCGGGAAGGCTACCAAATCACGCGTGGTGAGCTCGCGTCCTACGTCGACGGGAACCATCTCGCAGAGGACGGCGTCAGCGACGCCCGCCCGTACTCTCAGGTGTTTCCGGGATTCCGCCCGGTCGACGAATCGGATAGCCACCGCACGAACGTCGGTGTCTACGCTGATCTCGAGACGAACCTGACCTCCAAGCTCCTGGGAAACGTGGCTGCCCGGTTCGAGAACTACTCCGACTTCGGCTCCCTGTTTACGGGGAAGCTGGCGTTCCGCTTCCAACCCTCGCCGCGGCTCACGCTGCGCGCGGCGGGGAGCACCGGCTTCCGCGCGCCGGGACTCGGACAGTCGCACTTCAGCCACGTCACGACGAACGTCATCCAGGGTGTCCCGACGGACGTGCTGATCGTTCCGGTGGACTCGCCGGCGGCGCGGCTGTTCGGCTCCAAGCCGCTGCGCGAGGAGACGTCGGTGAACCTGAGCGCGGGCCTGGCGTTCAGCCCCAACGACAACGTCACGTTTACACTCGACGCCTTTCAGGTCAGCATCGATCACCGGATCATGCTCAGTGCGACGTTCGACGACAGCGTGAGCCGGGCGATCCTGGCCGCGAACGGTGTCAACAACGCGGGCGGCATGCAGTACTTCACGAACGGGCTCGACACGCGTACTCGGGGCCTGGATGTGACCGGTTCGATCCGCACGCCGGCAGGTGGCGCGGGGGGATTGTTCGAGCTGACCGGCGCGGTCAACTACACGAGCAACCGGATTCTCCGCGTCGATCCGCGACCCGCGGTGCTCGATACGACGCCGACGACTGAAACAAGCCTGATCGACTCGGTGACGTACATCGGCATCACGGAGGAGCGGCCCGACTGGCGGGCGACGATCACGGGCCAGTACTCCATGGGCCGGTTGCATGCGCTGGTCCGCGGCTCGTACTACGGGAAGTTCTCCTCAGCCCAGCCGGGTTACTGCGATCTATGCCGGGAGCGCTACGGCGCGAAGACGCTGTTCGACGCGGAGATCGGCTATCGGTTCGCCAGTATCGATTTGTCGCTCGGCGTCCGTAACCTATTCGACACGTACCCGGACCAGCCTTCGTCACTCCAAGATGTCGGTGACGGTAATCCGTCGAAGGATTACAACAACAACTTCGGGGTCTTCCCCTGGGCGGCAGCTTCGCCGTTCGGCTACAACGGCCGCTACCTGTACGCCCGGGCGGAAATGCGCCTGTTGCAATAGCGCGCTTGACAGCGTTTTGCGACAACCGTATTCCCAGTTGATCGATTCGCAGTGTGGGCCCACGCTTTCAGTAGGAGGGTTTCTATGGTTAGCCCCGCAAGCCGCTTCCTGAGCCTCGCCGCACTCGCCGCCCTGCTGTATAGCGCTCCCGCGGCTGCCCAAAGCGGTCGGATCAGGGGTGCGGTGCGCGACGCCAGTGGCGACCCGTTGTCTGGAGCCACGGTCAGGGTTCAGGGCACGGGGACGTCCCGGCGCACGACCACGGCCGCCAATGGCAGTTACAGTTTTGCGAATATCGCCCCCGGCAGCTACACCGTTTCGGCCTCGTTGCCTGGCCTGCGCACGCAATCGCAGCAAGACGTGCAGGTCGCGCCGAATGCGGAGGCTGTGGTCGACTTCGTCATGCAGGCGTTGGAGCTGGAAGCCGTCACCGTCACGGCGATGCTGCGTGAGCAGCGGCTGGTGGATGTACCCTTTTCCATTGCCGCGCCCACCGAGCAGGCGCTGCGCGTTCGCGGCGCGGACAATATCGAGGCCGTTGCGGCCAACGTTGCCGGATTCAGCGTGCAGAACCTCGGCCCTGGCCAGAGCCAGGCAGCGATCCGCGGAGCCTCCTCGGGTCAGATCGCGCGCGACCAGCCCGGCGTGAAAGAAGAGGTGGGCGCCTATCTCGATGACGCCGTCGTCTCCCTCTCCCTCTTCACGCCGGACCTCGATCTGTTTGACGTAGGGCGCGTGGAGGTACTGCGCGGCCCGCAGGGCACGCTGTTCGGCGCCGGCTCGGTGTCGGGCACGGTGCGATACATCAGCAATCAGCCCGACGTCGGCGTGAGCAACACATTCGGCGAAGTCGGGATGAATTGGATCGATGGCGGAGACCCCGGC
>DASYTD010000069.1:0-5282 GCA_036002655.1 Gemmatimonadales bacterium | reverse complement strand
CAGGATGGGTGGACGTCATACGCCCCCCCGTGATCTCAAGCATCGTGGGCGTGATACGGACGCCAGGGGCTGATCTGCTCGCCGGCGATTCACAGGTCGCCTCCGCGAATGCCTGACTGCGCGAGATGACTACGAATCTCGCCCAGGGCCCGATACACCCGATTGTAGACCGTCTTCGCGTTGGGGTAGCCGAGGACGCGCGCCACCTGGTCCGCGGGCATCTCGTCCACCACGTAGAGCTGGACCGCGAGCCGATCTTCCGTGGGAAGTGCTTCCAATGCGCGGCCGAGCATCACGCGCTGTTCGGCTGCGATGGCCGGATCGGGAGGGGCGTCCGGAATTGCAGGCGGGGGCACGGCGAGCTCGGCGGCAAGGTGACCGTGACGCCCGGCGCGCACCGCGCGGTACGTGGCGCTCAGTTCGGTCAGGAACTCTCCGAAGGGTAGGTCCGACGCGTCTCGGGACCTGAGCAGCTCGTAGGTCTCGACGTGCGAATGCCCGTCCACGAAAACGCACTGGAAGATGCGCTGCCGGATCGGTGGGAGCGCGGTCATGATCGCCGACAGCCGGCGGCGGCCGTCTCTGTGGCGGAACCAGTCGATCGTCAGGTTGTGCACGACGGCGACGAGCCAGGTGGAAAGGGGGCGGGTCGGCTCGGCGTGTGCGGCACAGCGGCGCAGCCGTGCGAATTGTTTTTCGCGGAACGCCTCGCACACGCGCGCGAACACGTCCATCACGTCGTCGGGTTCGCCGGTGTAATGGCGGATCGCTCCGAAGATCAAACCACGGTAGCGCGCAACGAAGAGATCCCAAGCGCGTTCCGGGTCACCTGTTTCGAGCGGAGCGGTCCACGATTCCACCATCATCCCTCGGTCCGACCAACGCGCCGGATATAGCCTTGGGGACGGTGACGGTCAACTTCTCCGCGACCGAATGTGCCTGCCCGCGACGAAATGGTGATGCCTGTCACCCCGTCGCCCGTCACCTTGCGGTGTGGCGTACGAGTCGGTGTTGGTGGTGCTCGCGACCGGCGGGATGACGCTCGAACGTGACGCGCTCGACGCGTTGCCTGAGACGACGGTCACATGGTTCCGCATCGAACGCGAAGCTCGAGTGGCGTGTCTCGCCGCCCGGGTGCGTCACGAGGACTCTGTGACCGAATTCCGAGTCCGAGTGCGGCATTGGGCTGGGCCCCGAGGCTGGGGCGTAACTGTTGCGCCGTGCGGCCCGGCTTGCTAAGATAAGTCGCATGCATGACTTGGGAGCCCCACTCGCTGGCAACGGCGCGGACACCCTACGGCTCCCGTCGTCTCCGCCATCCCGCCGCCCAGTCTTAGCCCGCTGGTTCGACAGCTGGATGCGATCGCTGGGCATGGCGCTCGTGCTCTTCCTCATTATTCGCACCTTCCTTCTTGAAGCATTTCAGATACCCTCCGGCAGCATGGAACGCACACTCCTCGCGGGGGATTTCTTGTTCGTGAACAAGGCCGTGTACGGTGCGCAAATCCCCGGCACCAATGCGCGGCTGCCTGGATTCAATACGCCGCGCCGCGGCGATGTGATCGTGTTCGCGTACCCGAAGGATCCGACGCTGAGCTACGTGAAGCGCGTCATCGGGGTCGCGGGCGACATCGTCGAGATGCGGCTGGGACAGGCATACGTGAACGGCCGGGCGCTCGAGGAGCCGTACGTGCAACGCGTGGATCCGCTGCACGACGGATTCGATCGCGAGTTCAACTGGCAACGCGAATATCTGGTACGGCGCTCGGCAGACGAGCGGCGCCGCTATCATCCGACACGCGACACCTGGGGTCCCCTGCGCGTCCCGATGGACAAGTATTTCGTGTTGGGGGACAACCGCGACAATTCGGCGGATTCACGCTATTGGGGTTTTGTGGATGCGAGCGCGGTGAAGGGTCGCCCGCTCGTCGTCTATTTTAGTTATGACCGGGGAACGCGCGATGCGCTTCCGTGGCTGACAGACATTCGTTGGAGCCGGCTCGGTTCGCTGATTCGCTAGAGTGGTAGCTTCCCCAAGAGGAGTGACCACCTCATGCAATTGAATACGGCGAAGCGCGCATCATTTGACGAGGGATCTCTGGATCAGTACCTGCGGGAAATCAGCCAGTATCCGCTCATCACGCGGGAGGAAGAAGTCACTCTCGCGCAGCGGATCAAGCAGCAGGATCCGGAGGCGCTGGACAAGCTGGTCCGCTCCAACCTGCGTTTCGTCGTCTCCGTTGCCAAGAAATATCAGAATCAGGGTGTCTCGCTCTCCGACCTGATCAACGAGGGCAACCTCGGCCTGATCCGCGCGGCGCATAAGTTCGACGAGACGAAGGGCATCAAGTTCATCTCCTACGCCGTGTGGTGGATCCGCCAGGCGATTCTCCAGGCATTGGCCGAGCAATCGCGCATCGTGCGCGTGCCGCTGAATCGCGCCGGCACGCTGCACCGCATCGGCAAGCGCTCGGCGTCGCTGCTGCAAGAGTTGGGGCGTGAGCCGACGGTCGAAGAAATCGCCGAGGGGATGGACATCTCGGAGGAAGAGGTCGCGAAGACGCTCTCCATCTCGCAGGCCCATCTGTCGCTCGACGCGCCGCTGACGCCGGGCGAAGACAACAAGCTGCTCGATTACCTGCCCGACACGACGAATCCCGGTCCGGACGACGAGATCTTCGAGCATGCGCTCACCGAATCGATCGAGTCGGTGCTGGCGACGCTGAAGGAGCGCGAAGCCCGGATCCTGCGCCTCTATTTCGGACTCGAAGGGCAAGAGCCGATGACGCTCGAGGAAATCGGGTCGCAGCTCGGCATCACGCGCGAGCGCGTTCGACAGCTAAAAGAGAAGGCTCTCGCCAGGCTTCGGCACGTCTCAAGGGCCCGGGCGCTGGAGAGTTTCCTCTCGTAAGAACGGAGCAGGGAGCAGGGTGCGGGGAGCAGACTGCTCCCCGCTCCCTGCTCCCTCTATATTTCCACCCCCATGGCCTCCCAAGCATCGTTTGATATTTCGACCGGCGCGGATCTTCAGGAAGTCGACAACGCCGTCAATCAAGCCACCAAAGAAGTCATCCAGCGCTACGACTTCAAAGGATCGAAGGCGTCGCTGAGCTTCGATCGCGCGAAAGCCACCTTGGTGCTGGTCGCCGATGACGACTTCAAGATGAAGGCGTTGTTTGACGTGCTGCAGTCCAAAATGATCAAGCGTGGCGTGCCGGTGAAAAACATGGAGCTCGGCGCCATCACGCCCGCGGCCAACGACACCGTGCGCCGCGAGATCAAGCTGACGCAAGGCATCCCGCAGGAAAAGGCGAAGGCCATCATCAAGGCGATCAAGGACAAGAAATTCAAGAAGGCTCAAGGCTCGATTCAGGGCGAAGAGATTCGTGTTTCGGCGCCGTCCAAGGACGAGCTCCAGGAAGTGATCGCCTTCCTGCGCGCGCAGGACTTCGGCCTCGAGCTCAAGTTCGGGAACTACCGGGGGGGCGGATGAAGCTCGGCGTCATCTCGCTCGGCTGCGACAAGGCGACCGTGGACTCCGAGCGGCTCGTGGGCGAGCTGGTGGGCCACGGCGCCGTCGTCACGCCGGAGCTGCCGGCGGCTGACGTCATTCTCATCAACACCTGCGGGTTCATTGATGCGGCCAAGCAAGAATCGATTGACGCAATGCTCGCGGCCGCGAAGCTGAAGGACGGCGGCGTCAAAGCGGTCGTGGCGGTCGGTTGCCTCGTGCAGCGCTACAAGCAGGAGCTGGCGCAGGAAATTCCCGAGGTCGATCTATTCCTCGGGTTCTCCGAGCTGCATCACCTCGTGCCCGAGCTCGCGCAGCGCGGCTTGATCACCGATCCGGTGGCGTCCCATCCCGGTGTGCGGCAGTTCCTCGGCGACCAGTTCCATGTGCGCTACCTGAAAATTTCCGAAGGCTGCGATCACACCTGCGCCTTCTGCGCGATCCCGCTGATGCGCGGCAAACACCGCTCCGAGCCGCTTGCCGGATTGATCCGCGAAGCGCAACAGCTCGAGGCGCAGGGCGCCAAGGAGATCAACCTCGTCGCGCAGGACTTGGGTCATTGGGGACGCGACCTCGGCCTGGGCGGGCCGAAGCTGTCCGACTTGCTCGAGGCGCTGCTGCGCGAGACCTCCGTCCCCTGGTTCCGCCTGTTGTACGTCTACTCGGCCGGAATCAACGAGCGGCTGGTCGAGCTGATGGCGCGAAGCCCGAGGATCGTGCCGTACATCGACATGCCGATCCAGCACGCGACTGACCGCATGCTGGAACGGATGCGGCGCCCCGAGCGTGTGCGCACGCTGCGCGAGAAGCTCGCGTGGCTCCGCGGTGCCGTGCCCGACCTCGCCATCCGGACGACCTGCCTCGTCGGGTTTCCTGGGGAAACGGACGAAGACTTCCGCGCGTTGCTCGCCTTTCTCGAGGAGGCGCAGTTCGACCGCATGGGCGCGTTCGCCTACTCGCCCCAGGAAGGCACGAGGGCGATGCAGTACGAAGACGACGTCCCGGACTACGTCAAAAAGGATCGTCTCGAAGAAATCGTCGAAGTGCAACGAGCGATCTCAGGTGATCGGCTGGCGCGCTTCGTGGGCCGAGAAGTGGACGTGTTGGTCGATCGCGTCAGCGATCCCGACGAGAACGGCGCGACCCAGGTGGGGCGCGTGCAGTGGCAAGCGGACGACGTGGACGGTGAGACGTATCTGTCGCAGGGCGGGTGGGCGGCAGCGGGCAGTTTCGTCCGGGCGCGCATTACGGGGAGCGAGGACTACGATTTCCAGGCGGCCGCGCTGACGTGACGCGATCGAGCGAGCTCTTCGACCGGGCGAAACGGGTGTTGCCCGGTGGCGTGAATTCACCCGTACGGGCGTTCCGGGCAGTTGGCGGGACGCCTTTTTTCGTCGCGCGGGCGGAAGGAGCGCGGCTCTTCGACGCCGATGGCAAGAGCTACCTGGACTACGTCTGCTCCTGGGGGCCGTTGATCCTCGGCCACGCGCACCCCGCCGTACTTGCAGCGGTGCGCGAGGCGGCGCAGCGCGGTTGGACCTACGGCGCGCCCTGCGAGGCGGAGGTGGAGCTCGCCGAGGAAGTGCGCCGCCGCATGCCGTCGCTCGCAATGATGCGGTTCGTGAACAGTGGCACCGAGGCCACGATGGCGGCGGTGCGGCTCGCGCGCGCGGCCACTGGACGCGACCTGATCATCAAGTTCGACGGCTGCTACCACGGACATGCCGACGGGTTTCTCGTGAAAGCGGGGTCGGGTGTGGCGACGTTGGGG
>DASYTD010000068.1:0-4168 GCA_036002655.1 Gemmatimonadales bacterium | reverse complement strand
CGGGAGAGACGGCACCTCACGCTCCTGAAGAGCGAGCCGGACGCGGTAGCCAGCACGGCGGAAGACGAAATCGATGCCGAGACGCAGCGTGAGCGAGTCCGCACGGCACTCGAGCAGCTGACCCCGCGCGATCGTGAAGCGTTGCTGCTGTGGGATGCGGGAATGTCGTACGATGAAATCGCCGCGCAGACAGGATTGGCGCGCGGCGCGATCGGAACCACGTTGGCGCGAGCGCGCCGGAGACTGGTAGAGGCCTATGATGCAGGACTCGAAGGAGGCCAGCATGTCGCACGTGGATGAGGGGACGCTGCACGCGTACCTCGACGGCGAGCTGCCTTCCACCGAGAAGGCAGTACTCGAAGCGCATCTCGCGCAGTGCGCCACCTGCCGCGAGCGTCTGGTGGAAGAGCGGGCGCTGGTCGAGCGCGCCAGCGCACTGTTGGGATCGGCACGGCCCATCGAGCGGGCCGCGCCACCGCTCGAGCAGCTGCGCCGTTCCCCGCCACGTTCGCCGTGGCACGTGCGCACGCCGTTCGCCTGGGCGGCATCCATCGCGATCGCGCTGGGGATCGGCTATTCCCTGCGAAGTCCCAGTGCTCACCTGGAACCGGCGGCGGCGCCGTCGCAGCCCACGGCGATCGCGCACTACAGCGACGCGCCCGTGGCCACGGTGGCGACTCAGGAGGAGAAGACGGCGGCCCCCGCGCCGGAGCAGCGACTGCGGGCGAGTCGGCGCCGGGCCGAGTCGCGAGCAGATGAATTGGCACAGACGACTGAGCGGGCCGGTGTCGATAAGGCGGGAGCCGGAGCGGAATCGACCGTGGTGGGCGTCGTCACGATCCAACCTCCGGTGCAGTTGCGTAACGCCGCGCCGGCGGCAGCGGCGGCGCCGCGCATCGCCAGAGATTCGATCGTGCTCAACGAAGCGATCGTCACCAGCGGCGCCCCGGCGCGCGGCAATTTGTCCGCGCTGCGGGGGCGGGCGGTCACGACCCAATGGCAAATCATCAGTCGGGGAGTCGCGCGGACACTGCTCGGCGCGGATCCCGTCGGTCTCCCCGGCCTGGCGACGCGCAGGATCCGTCGCAGCCCCGCCCCTGACGCGACTGTCGTGGTGGAGCAAGCGCTCGACTCCTCGACGGTCGTGCAGATTTTCCAGCGGCCGGCGAGCGACGCGTTCGTGATGGTGGACGGGGCGCCGCTGCGACAGCTCGAGCGCAATCGCGCGGCACGCGAATCCGCGCCCGCCGCTGCACCGGCCGATCGCCTCGCTCGTTATGTCGGAAAGCTGCGCGTCGAAATCGCGGGCCCGCTGTCTCCGGATTCGCTGAACCGGCTGCTCGAGCAGGTCGAGCCGCTGCCCTAGCCTTCGCCGCGCCGCCACGCGATCAGCTCCGCCACGACGCTGACCGCGATCTCCTCCGGTGTGACCGCGCCGATGGGCAGTCCGACGGGCACGCGCACGCGCTTCAGGTCTTGTGCGGGCACGCCCGCAGCGGTCAGTCCTTTCGTCACGACCGCCTTCTTCCGGCGACTTCCCAGCAGACCGACGTATCCCGCGGGCGAAGTCGCGATGCGCTCGAGAATCACCGCATCGTTGCGATGCCCGCGCGTGGCGATGACCACCGCGTCCGCCGTGGTGAGCGGGTAGCGCGCGAGCGCGCCCTCCGCATCGGCGCTCAGTACGCCGACCGCGTCGGCAAAACGGGTGGGATCGGCATACTCCGCGCGATCGTCAATGACGACGACGCGGAAGCCCGCGGCCGCGGCCGCATGTGCGATGGCCGCGCCGACGTGCCCTGCCCCGAACACGAACACCCGCGGCGCTTGCGTCAATCGCTCCTCCACAAACCGCCCATCGCGGGTGAGTGTCGCCGCCGCGTTCGTGACGCGGCCCGGCGCCAACGGCTCGAATGTCTTGACGGGCCCCCCGCCGCTGCGCCACTCGGTCGCGGTGCGCACAAGCCCCGACTCGGCGGTCGCCGCCGCCTCGAGCACGCGCACGTACGCCTCGTCCGCAACGAGGGGCTCGACGAAGATGTCCACCGTGCCACCGCAGGAGAGACCGAGGTCTCCGGCCAGATCGGCGTTGAGGTGGTGAGTCAGCAGTGTGGGCCGGCGGCGGGTTTGCGCCTCGAGCGCGGCGCCGATGACTTCGGCTTCCACGCAGCCGCCGCCGACTGAGCCGATCAGACGACCTTCGGCTCCCACGAGCATCTTCGTGCCGGCCGGAACGGGCGTCGAGCCGCGCACCCGCGCCACGGTCGCGAGGGCTCCGGTTGCTCCGTCACGAATCAGGTCGGCCGCGGCACGCCAGACGTTCATATCGTAGAAACTAAGCTCCCGGAGCGTAATCGGCCCCGGGGGCGAGTGGCCTGCCTTAGTGCTGTTCGCGTTCCAGGGCGTCGGCGGCGAGACGAGGCGAGATGATGGGATATCTGCCCGCGAACCATGCCCACGAAAGGAAGAAGAGCCCACCGAAGAACAGCGCGGTTCCCAGTTCGGGAACGCCGATTGCCGGACCGCCGCCGTGGTTCACCGAGGGCACCACCTCGAGATAGCGCTCCAGCCAGACGCCCGCGAGGCTCACGATCGCAAAGGTGACCATCGTGGCGGAAAACAGCTTCGGTTTCACGCCGAGCAGTCCGATGAACGGAATTAGGAAGACCAGCAGGAAGACCGCGATGCCGATCGGCTTCCACGCCCCCGACAGCCGGTAAAAGATGAAGTACGTCTCTTCGGGAAGATTGCCATACCAAATCACGAGGTACTGCGACCACATCAGATAGGCCCAGAAGACGGTAAATCCGAAGCACAGCTTGCCGAGGTCATGCTGCTGCTTCGGCGTGTAGATCCCCGTGAGCCCCATCGGCCCGCGCAACGCGATGCCGAGCACGGCCAGCATCATCAGCGCGGAGAGGAAGCTTCCCATGAAATAGAACGCGCCGAACAGGTTGCTCACCCATTTGTGGGCGAGCGACATCATGAGATCGTAACCAAGCAGACTGTACCCAAACGCGTACGCCAGAATGAGGAACGCGGCTTCCCGCGCAATGCGAGCCGCGTCTTCTTTTCGGTCGACCGTTTCTCCAGCGAGCTCGCGTACATCGGGCGCCACGTCGTGCCGCACAAAGCGCCACGACAACCACGACAACGCCGCGAGGATCGCGCCGTTGCGGAGGAAGAACCACTTACTCGTGAGCCAACCGCCAATTTCGGGCCGGGGCTCGTGGATCCAGGTGAAAATGTATGCTCGGCCGATAATCACGCCGACGAACAGCAGCACGGATACCGTGGTGAATGCGGCACCGGCTTCGGCGAAGCGGATGATGACGCCCGACCAGTGACCCTTGGCAAGCTTTTGGGTGGCCGCGAAGACGACCATCCCCTGCGCGAGGCCCGCCCAGAACACGAAGTTTGTCTGGTAGGCCCACCACGTCCGCTCCGGGTGCTCGCTGATCAAACCGAGGATGAGGACGATGCCACCTAGAATCGCGGCGATCGCGCCGACCACCGCAAAGCGGGCGACCGGGGCCTGACGCGCTTTCTGAACGAGGTCGCCGCGGCTGGCGGTCGCGACGCTCACTGATTGCCCCGCGAGAAGACCTGGAGGCTGCGCACGTAGTTCACGACGTCCCACCGGTCGGTGCCGTGAATCTTGTCGCCGTAGCGCGGCATCAGGCCGCGGCCTATGCGCTGCGCCTCCACGACCATCCCGTAAATCGCGCCGTCACTCATGCGCGGGCGCGCCGGATCGACCAGCGACGGCACGCCGGGGAACGGCCCGCCACCGGCCAGCGAGACCGGACCATCGCCGCGGCCGCGCTCCCCGTGACACACGAGACAGTACGTCTGGTAGACCCAGTGGCCGCGGTTGAGCGACTCGGCCGTGCGCGTGCGCGGATTGGTGAGGCGATCGGCGGCTTCCCGCGTCACCGGCAGCTCGCCACCCTCGACGGGAACGGTCCCCGCGACCGGCGCAATGGGACGCGCGTACGGCTTGATGTTGCGCTGGTGCCGCATCGTGGCGAACCAGCCGACGCGGTGCACGACCCAGTCCGGGTCACACGCGACAACCGCAAGCGCCAGCATCGCCGCGAGCAGCGCGCGCTTAGCCACGTCGCACCTCCTCCGCGCCGGCGCCGCGGAGCAGCGTTTCAACGCTGCC
>DASYTD010000067.1:0-12744 GCA_036002655.1 Gemmatimonadales bacterium | reverse complement strand
GCGGGCAGCGCTCAGCCCCGCACGTTCGTCGTATGGATCGGCAACACCGGAGACCTGCCGCTCACGTGGAACGGCAGCGTCGATAGCCCGTGGCTGGGACTGTCCACGGATAGCGCGGATGTTGCGCCACAGGATTCGATCTCCACCATCGTCTCGCTGATGCCGGGCGCTCTCGCCCCGGGGATCCACACGGGGACGGTGACGATTACGGCCCCGGGAGCAATCGGCTCACCAGAGTCCGTCACCGTCAGTCTGAAGATCAAGCCCTGCGCCGAGCCCACGATCACGCCTGATGCCGTGGTGGACGCGTCGCTTGTGTCGAGTGACTGCGGCGCGCCCGATCGAGCGGGCAGTTTTGCGAAGCGGTACAGCGTCGACGCGAAGGCCGGCGATCCGCTGTCGTTCCGGCTGACGAGCGCGAGCTTTGACGCCTACCTCACGCTCCACGACAGTCTGGGCACCCTGTTGAATCAAAACGACGATTGCCCCGGTTCGACGGGCCCGGCCTGTATCCTCGAGTTTGTCGCGCCGGCTATGGGCCGCTACGTGATCGAAGCCACGACCGTCGGCGCCGCGGATACGGGCGCGTTCTCGCTCTCGGTCGTTAAAGAACGGACGCCCAACCTGCCACAATCGATCGGGCAGTTCCGCGGCGACAGCACGACCACGATCGGCATCGGTGCGACGACCCCGGAAAGCGCGGCCGTATTCAAAGCGACACTGAACGACCAGAATGTGCGCGACTCCGTGCGGCTCGAGCTCGAGGTCGTCGCCGTGTCGAGTCCCTTTAGCGACACGGCGAGTCACCAGAGCAATCTCGTTGGCGTGGGCCAAACGGCGTGGATCCGGGTAAGTGGCTTGACGGAGAATGCCGGGTACCACTGGCGCGCCCGCACCTGCGATAAGACCCTGCGCTGCAGCAGCTGGGTGCCCTTCGGGGGGAATTCCGATGCCGCGTCCGACTTTCTGGTCAATGCTATCCCGGAAGATCCGGCGATCGAGGCGTTCTCGCTGAATCAATTCAACGGCGCCACCGCGATTCCGGTTGGCGGGGGCACCAATGGCGCGCCGGGCAGTGCCCAAACGGTGACCTTCAAGGCGACCGTCACCGACGTCGATCCTGGTGACGTGCTGGTCCTCGACGTCGAGGTCAAGCCGACCGATAAGGCGTTTGATGGCACCACGAACTTGTACCGCGGCACGGGCGTCGCCTCAGGCAGCACCGCTGCCGCCTCCGCCGGGTACTCGGTCCCCTTATTCGGAGCCAACGACTACCATTGGCGCGCCCGCACCTGCGACCAGACGGGGCGGTGTAGCGCATGGGTGCCCTTTGGCGGCAATTCCGACGCGGTCACCGCGGACACGGACTTCCATGTCCCCTAAGGACGACGCGCTGGACGCCAAGACGAACGCCGCGGCAGCCGAGAACATCCCCGCCGAGCTGTTGAGCGCGCTGCGCCGCGACTTGTCCCGCCAGTATCAGATCACCGATCTCCTGGGGCGCGGCGGCATGTCACTCGTGTATCTCGCGCAGGAGGTGGAGCTCAACCGCCAGGTGGCGATCAAGGTGCTGCCGCTGCAGCTCCTGCACGGGGCCGACGCGGCGGAGCGATTTGAGCGCGAAGGCAAGATCGCGGCGTCGCTCGATCATCCGCACATCGTGCCGATCTTCCGCGTTGGCTCCACGAGCACGTTCCTGTGGTATACGATGAAACGGATCCGCGGGCGCTCGCTCGAGCAGATCATCGCGGAGCGCGGCGGCCTGCCCCTCGCCGACGTCCTGAGCATCGTCCAGCAGGTCGGCGATGCGCTCCAGTACGCGCACCGGCAGGGCGTGGTGCATCGTGACGTGAAGCCGGCGAACGTCCTGATCGAGGAGTCGGGCTTCGCGTACGTGTGCGACTTCGGCGTTGCTCGCGCCTTCGGCAGTGTTTCACTGACTCAGACCGGTGCCTCGCTCGGCACGCCACGCTACATGGCTCCGGAGCAGGTCGAGGGCAAGCCGGTGGACGGCCGTTGCGATCAGTACTCGCTCGCCATCCTGGTGTGGGAAGCGCTCACCGGCGAACTCCCGTTCACCGGCGAATCAGTCGGTGAGCTGATCCGCAAACACCTGCTCGAGCCGGCACCCCCCCTCAGCGACGCGCGGCACGACATTCCCGTGAATGTTTCGGACGCCGTGGGCCGCGCGATGAGCAAGAATCCCGCCGAGCGCTTCCCCGACGTCGCGGCGTTCATCCGCGCGCTGGGAGGCGATACGGACCGGCGGGTTTCGGCCGCGTTCACGAGCGCGAGTCCTGCAGTGACGTCTCGCCGTGCGCTGGCGGATGCACCGACGATCCGCCTTCCCCAACCGAGGCGACGCCGCGTCCTCGTCCTGTCCGTCGTAGCCGGGGCCGTGCTCGTCGGCGGCGGCATCTGGTCAGCGCTCCGCCCGAGTGGGCCGGCGAACGGCGCCACGCCCCATCGGATCGTCGACTCGGTATCGCAGGATTCCTCGTCCCTGCGTACCGTGGCGACGCCCCCGGCCGATACGATTCGGCCGCGCCAGCCGGCTGCTGCCCACGCCCGGCTTTCGCTGAGCACGCAGCCGCCCGGTATGCTCTTCCTCGATGGCAAGCCGATTCGGTACACGCCGGTGATCGGCCTCGACATTTCGGCAGGCCGCCATCTTGTCCAGGTGAAGCGTGACGGCTTCGCGCCGTTCGATACCGTGTTCACCGCCGCGCCGGGTCAGGAGATCAAGTGGACCCGCAAAACGCTCACGCCGATCGGCTCATGAGACCCGCGCTGCTGCTCCTGGTCGGGCTGTGCTGCGGCACGCTGGCTGTGCCCGGCCTCGCGGCGGGTCAAGCGGCGAGCGCCGTGCTCACACAAGGCGTTCGGGCCTATGACGATCTCGAGTTCGAGCAGGCGGCGGGGCTGTTGCGCCGCGCGCTCGCCGTCCACGGCACCGATGCCCTGTCCGCCGCCGACGTTTCGCGCGCGCTGATTTACCTCGCGGCGACCGAGCTGCTCCGCGATCGCCGCGATTCGGCACGGGCGATCGCGCGCCGGCTCGTCCTCGCGAACCCGCGGTTTCGTCCCGACGAGCTGGTGTTTCCGCCGCAGCTGCTGCTGCTCTACGAGGTGGTCCGGCGCGCGACGCCGACGGTCATCGGGGAAGCGTCTGCGGATACGGCGATCCGCCCCGGCAGCGAGGCGATGGTGGTGAGGCTCTACGCCAGCGCCGTCCACGACGTCGCGGCAACGCTCGTCGCGTTGGATGGACGCGTGGTGCGCACGCTGTATCGCGGCCCGATCGGCGACAGCCTCGTGTTGCGGTGGAACGGCCTCGACTCGGCCGGCACGAGTCCTCCGCCGAGCGGCGCATACGCCCTCACCGTGTCGTCCTTCAATCGCGATAGGCGCGTCGTGCGCATCCTGCGCATGCCGATCGAGCTGCTTCCTGGACCGACCGACACGCTCCCTCACCCCCCGCCACCCGCCGACTCGGTGTTGCGGCCCGACCGGCAACCGATGGGACCAGCGTTGCGGGTGCTCGCACCGGGCGTCCTCGCCGGCGTAGGCGTGGCGGTTCTGCCGGGCCTCGTCGCTCACGGAGAGAAGCCGAGCGGTGCGCGCTTCGCGGTGGGAGGCACGCTGACACTCGTGAGCATCGCGGCGTTCGTATCCCACCGACCCGGGCGGCAGATTCGGGCCAACGTTGCTCATAACCGCGTGGTTCGTGATTGGCGCCGCGCCGTCGCGGAGGTGTCGCGCCGCAATGCCGAGCAAGGCCGTGGCTTGATCGGCGTGCGCACCGGCGTGCCGGTGATCCTGACGCCCGAGGGGACCGGCCCATAAATCCCCGGCTCATGCTCGCCTGCTTGGCGCTGCTCGGCGCACTCGCGCTCACCGGCCCGCTGCACGCACAGTCGGCCTGGACCGTGTCCGTGGGTGCGGCCGGCGCGCGCGAGATCGTCCATTCCCGACTGGGGACGGCGCAGACACGCCTGAGTGGATCGCTGTTCAGCGGGGAGGCGGTCGCCACGCGACGCCGGTTCGTCGCGCGACTGCGCTACGGGCAAGGTCACGTCACGAGCGACACGGCGACGAGCGATGTCGTCCAAGGGGAGGCACTCGTGGGCTACAAGGCCCGTCCTTGGCTTCAGGTATGGCTGGGGCCCCGCGCCCGCACGTTCGTCGCACCAGGCTTCAGCGACCGGCGCTGGCTGTTTTGGTCGGGCAGCCTCAGCGCGCGCGGCGGAGTCTTTCCCGGGCGTGTCGATAGCTTCGTCGAGTTGTGGCGGTCGTTCAGTGGCCGCCTCAATCGGCCGGCCTCGTCTGCCAGCGGCAGCGGCGCAGAGCTCGGCCTCGAGGCGAGGCTGCCCAATCACCCGTGGCGGCTGCGTTTCGCCTATCGCATTGAGCAAGGTCGCGTGGACGACGGTCGGAGAGACACCGTCGAGGGATTCACGCTGACTGCCGGGTACGTCGCCGTACGTTGAGTTCCGAAGGGGCGTCCGGAACCAACCAAAGTCACGGTTCTCCGCTTTGCCACGCCGCCGCGAGACGTTGCTGAGCCGCGGTGGCATTTGGCGCGGGGATGAGCCGCACCGCCGGCCGCTCGAATCCCGAAACTGTCACCGTCGTCGCGAACGGCCCTGACGGCCGCTGAACCTCGACGCGGACCGTGTCGCCCATGCGGAGACGCTGCAACCGCGCACGCAGCTCAGGCCACGTCGCGACCGGCGCGCCGTCCATTGCCACCAGCTGGTCGCCGCTGTGCAGCCCTGCCCTTCCCCACAAGCTTGCGGGGTCCGTGATGATCAGGCGCACTCCACCCTCTCCTTCACGCTCCCACCCGAAGATTCGCAGATCGCGCTCCAGCTCGCCGTTAAACACAGCCGGCGCCGAGCTGACTTGAGTCTTGAGTCCGATCAGACTGAGGTAGCGGTCGAAGTCAATGCGGGCACCACCACGCACGTGCGCATCGAAGAACGGCGTCACGTCGCAGCCGCACACCGTTTCCACCGCTTGCTCGATGGCGCGTCCGTCGACACCAGCCGAGCCCTTGGCGCGCTCGAAGAGCAGCCGCATGACGTCGTCCATGGATCGCCGCCCACGGGTGGCATCGCGCACGAGGAGATCGAGCATCGTGCCGATCAGCTCGCCCTGGAGGTGTGTGCTGGCGCTATAGTCGCCCAACGCGCCGGGCTCGGCGTTGTAGGCGACGCGGCTCACCGCTTCGGCGGAGAAGCGCGCGTACGCGGGATTCGCCAGATAACGCGACATCAGTCGCTCGACGTGCGCCGCGCGCGTCGAGTCGTTGACCGACCCGCCGGCCCGCCGCAGCAGCAGGTCGGCGTAAAACAGCGTGAGCCCCTCGCTGAACCAGAGACCGGCCACGGGCGGCTGCGTGCGATAGTCCACCGCGCGATACTCGACCGGCCGGATCGCCATCAGGTTCCAGGTGTGCACGAACTCGTGCGACGTCTCCTGGAGCACCGAGTTCGGGTCGCGTGCGAGCTCCGAACTGCGGGCGCCCAGAGTGACGGAGTTGCGATGCTCGAGCCCGCCGTAGGCGCCGTCCTGGAAGAGGAACGTGTACTCGCGATAGGGCGTCCGGCCGAACAGCGCGAACGCCTGCTGTACCATCCGGTGAATTCCCGAGACGAAGGCGCTCGTATCAAAGGGCGTCGCATCGGCGAGGGGCCAGTAGACGACGCGATGCGGCACGCCATTGACCGCGAAGGACCATTGGCGGAATCGCCCTACGAGAATCGGTCCATCCACGAGCGCGTCGGCGTTCGTGGCGGTAAACACCCTCACCCCCTGACCCCCTCTCCCCCTCGGGGAGAGGGGAGACGACGCGTGCGGGTCGTCGGTGGGAACAAGGCCGGTCGCGATCGCCCAGCCGGCCGGCAGATCGAGCGTTACCTGCGCCGGCAGGCGCTCGAACCCGATGAGGTACATGAAGGCGTGGGGCCCGCCCACCAATCCGCCTGAGGGTGTGAGAAACGGACGCCAAGAAGCGCGCGGCAGCGGCGCCGGCGGCGGGAGCGCGATCCGATAGCCTACCCGCACTTCTCCCCGGGGCGCGATTACCTGCCAGACAGCACTGTCGAGTTTGGTTACCGTCGCCTTGCCGGCGCTCGACTCGACGGTGAAGCCCGTCACGTACCGCCAATAGCGGTCGTCGTACTCGGGGTGCGCCGCCATCGCGAGACGAAACGTGTCCGGGACATTGCGAAGCCGGATCTCCACGTCCCAACCGGACAGATCGGCGCTGTCCACGTGCAGCGTGTACTGGATGTTGGGCTTGAATGCCGGCGGCGTGCTGGCAGGCGCCAAGAGCGCGAGGAGGAGCGGGAGGTGCGATTTCATAGTCATTGGACGACGGCCAAGTTGAGATGGTTTGAACCCCTCATGCTTGACTTTCCCGGTCCCTCTGGAGATCGTTCTTCCGAGCGAACAAGCCAGTGACCGATAAGAGGACCTGGGGCAACGTCTCCGGTCCTCGTTTTCTTTGAGGGAGGGCCTCGCTCGACCGGCGCCGGAAGTACAAGGCGCGGCGCGCCGCAAGGCGACGACCGCACGGCGTCGAGAACAGTTAGTGAACAGGAGTATCATCAGATGGCACGTATCACCGGTACCGTGAAGTGGTTCAACGACGCGAAGGGCTTTGGTTTCATCACGCCCGAGAACGGCGAGAAGGACTGCTTCGTGCATCACACCGCCATTCAGGCGCAGGGCTTCAAGTCGCTCGCCGAGGGCGAGCGCGTCGAGTTCGAAGTCGTGCAGGGTCAGAAGGGCCCGGCGGCGCAGAACGTGGTCAAGCTGTAACCACTGCGGTACGTCAAACAAAGCGGCGCTCTCTTCGGAGAGCGCCGTTTTCCTTTGCTCGACCGCGCAACACGATGGGAGGAGCCGGGTTAAAGCGCCCTTGCGGCCACCGGCCGAAAGTGAATGTTGCTGTGTCCTTTCAGGCAATTGCCCGTGAGCATCTGGGAAAAAGCGATCGTTCGGTCACTGCATGCGTTACGGCTCGACACCATGAGGGCCAAGTTCGTGGCCTTCGCGGTGTTGGCGACTCTTGTGTCAACCGTCGCTATGACCGTGATGCTGTACGGACGGAGTCGGCGCTCACTGAGCGATCGCGTCGGGAACGAGCTGCGCGCCCTCACCTCGGACGTGGCCCGCGAGATGGGCGTGTGGGTCGACCAGCGTGTGTACGACCTGCGTCTCCGGGCAAGCCCTTACGTCGTTTCGGACAATCTGGCCCGAGCGTCGGGCCGCGGAGGTCCGCAGGCGATCAGCCGCTTGCGCGATTACCTCGCCTCGGTCCGGCAGAACCTTCCAGCTCACGACGGCCTCGCGATCATCGGAAAAGACGGGCAGCTCCTGACGAGCAGCGGCAGCCGGACGGCCTACCGACTCTCGCCGGATCGCTTGAACAATCTGCGAACACGAGATGCGCTCGTTGGCGAGCCCTTTTGGGACGCGGGGCTGGGCAAGGCGGCGCTGTTGCTCGTGGTGCCCATCCGCCAAGATGACGGACTATTTCTGGGCGCGTTGGTCGCGAAGGTCAATTTAGACAGCGTCCGAAACATGCTGGACCAGCTGTCCGAGGACGGGTCGGGAGCCGTTTACGTAGTCACCGAGCAAGGTCGCGTGGTGATCAGCTCAGCGGGAAACTCCGCCGACGTGATGAAGACCACCTTGTCGGAAGCGACCACGAGAGAGCTGACCGAGCGGGAAGGCCAGACCGTCGTACAGTCGCGTCCCCAGGGACGTCAAGTTGTGGCGGTGCTGCGCCGTATTCCGCAGTTGCGCTGGGCCGCCGTTGCCGAAGCGCCGCGTGCCGCAGCGATGCGCGAAGCCGGCGTGTTGCGGTTCCAAACGCTGCTGCTGCTGACGGCCCTTCTCGTCGCGGTTGGACTGTTGGCGTTCGTCGTCGGTCTATTCATCACACGCCCGCTCACGCGCCTCACCGAAGCGGCGGCACGCGTGTCGGCCGGTGATCTCTCGGTCGAGCTTCCGACGGGCGGCAGTGGCGAGGTCGGCTATTTGACGCGGGCGTTCAATACACTGGTGTCGCGACTCCGCGAGCGAGACAGTCAGAGCGAGTTGGAGAAGCTCTCGCTCACCGATTCCCTGACGGGGCTGTACAACCGCCGCCACCTCATGGGCACGCTCGCCAGCGAAGTGCAACGGTCGCGACGGCTGCGGCGCGCGTTCTCGGTATTGCTGGCGGACGTCGATCGGTTCAAGCAGTACAACGACACGCACGGCCACCTCGCGGGCGATGCGGCACTCGTGAAGATCGCGGAAGTCTTCCGCAAGACGACGCGGCAGGTCGACTGCGTGGCGCGCTACGGTGGCGAAGAGTTCGTGGTGATGTTGCTCGAGGCGAACATGGCGACGGCCGCGCTCGTCGCGGAGCGCATTCGCGCCCGTGTGGCCGAGCACGACCTCGGTGAGGGGAAGCTCACCCTGAGCGTTGGCGTGGCCGAGTACCCCGACGGCGGCGACACGCCGGAGGAGCTGATAGCAACGGCCGACGCGGCGATGTATAAGGCGAAAAGTGCGGGTCGTAACCAGGTGGTGGTTGCCGGGACCACCGAGCAGCCCCCGCAAGAGCGGAAGACGCGGCGCAAGCGCGAAGCGTGAGCGGTCGCGGTGATGGCCGCCGCGATCACGTGATCTTCGCGCGCGCCACCTCGTACAGATACTCGACGTAGGAACGCACCGCGCCGTCCATCCCCTGCACGTTCGGATCCGTGGACTCGATGACGTAGTACTCGTCCGGCGCGTGCGCGCCACTTCCATGACCGAGCCCGAAGTGCCCTGCGGGAAGACGCAGTGGGTCACCCGTGAAGACGTAACCGGGCCAGGAGCCGGCGTTGCGGGGCAGGAAAATCGGCTCGATGCGCGAGCGCCGGTACACCGCTTCCTGCGCGCGGATCACCAGCGCGTCGCGAGCGGTGCTCGTCGGATCGTAGCCGCCCGTCATGGTGACCTCGATATCGCCGAACCCGCGCTTGGCCAGGTGTGCCTTGAGCGCGGCGAGTGCCTCGGCGGCGGTCATGTCCGGCACGAGCCGCAAGTCGAGCTTTGCGACGGCCCGGTGTGGGAGAATCGTCTTGCCGCCCGGACCGGTATATCCGCCGACCAGGCCCTCGATATTCACGGTGGGACGTGACATCAAGAGCTCGAGCGCTTCTGTCCAGCTCGCGTCGCGCGCCCACCGCTCGACGCCGAGCAATTGCTTCGCGGCGTTTTCGTCCAGCCGTCGGGCCGCGGCGGCGATCATTGCTTTCTCATCAGCTGAGAGAGGCCGGGCCTTGTCCGCGAAGTTGTCGATGGCGGGATCGTTGCCATCGGACGACACGAGCGTCGCGAGCGCCTGCACCAGGTGCCATGCTGGACTGTCCACCCGGGCCTTGTTGCTCGAGTGAATGTCGCGCCGCGGCCCGCGGCCCCAGCGCTCGCCACTCGAGACCAACTCGCACTCGATCACGCCTTTGGCGCCGAGCGTGATGGTGACTGCACCATCGAGGCCCTGCGACGCCGACGGCATGAAGATGCCGACGACGCGCTTGAGCGCCGCGAGCACTTCCGGACGTCTCACGATCTGCGGGAAGTGCGGTGACCCGATTTCCTCCTCGCCTTCGGCGACGAGCACCAGATTCACGGGCAGCTTGCGCCCGGCGCCGCGGATCGCGTGCAGCGCGGCGAGGAACGCCGCCTCGGGGCCTTTCTGGTTCACCGCGCCGCGGCCCATCACCACCGTGCCCAGCCCGGGCTTGTCCACGCGCGCCGCTTCCCATGGCGGCGACGACCATTCCGCTGGATCCACCTGTTTCACGTCATACATGAAGTACAGGCCCAGCGTGCGCGGAGCGCCCGCGTCGAGCGTCGCGAAAATGCCGGGCTGGCCGTCACTGGGCACTTTCGTGACCTGACCGAACCCGGCGTCACGCAAGAGCCGCATCGCGAGCTCGCAGCCGTCGTCCATCCCCCGATGCTCGGCCGCGATCGACGGCTGCCGAATCCACTCCTGGAGGCGCTGCACCGTCTCGTCGTGGCGCCGCTCGATCTGCGCGAAGACGGGGGCGAGATCGGATTGCTGAGTCCAGGTGGAGGGCGGCAGCGCAAGGGCAGCGGCAATCGCCGTGGAATCGTTAAGGAAAGTGCGACGATCGATGCGGGTGGAGTTCGGCAGGCTCATCGGGGCGACCTCCAGAACAGGATTTCTGCGAAGCACGTCCTCGCCGTCGAGGTCTTCGTACTCGCCGATGGTCGCTTGAGATCCATCGGGTCGGTAAACGCGGGCAGAGCGAGCAACGGATATCTGGTTCACACCGCTTGACTTGAGCCCCCGGCCAGCGACCACGTGACGTTCCTCACACCCGCGCGTGCGGCGGTTCGTAGACTTCGTTCCCACTGGTCGCGCCCTACCGGTCGTCCAACACTCACAAGGTGGCTACGATGATCACGCGTATGGGTGCGGCCTTTCCTCTTGTCATGGCCGTGATGTGCTCTGAGCTGGCCGCGCAGGCCGCGACCAGCGTCCGGTTCGACGGCTATCTCCAGCCTCGTTCCGAAATGACCGACGATTCCGCGGTGTTCTACCTACGGCGCGCGCGCGTTGGGCTGTCGGGTCAAGCGGCGTCGTGGGCGGATTACCGGCTGTTGACGGAGTGGCGCAGCGGCAGCGGCGCCGCGTCCACCGTGTCGCTGCTCGATGCATACGTCCAACTGACCGACAAACGCTGGACGTTCGTTCTTGGACAGAGCAAGACGCCGTTCTCGTCCGGTTTCCTGCAGAACGAGTACGAGATGGAGATGCCCGAGCTCCCGATGGTTGTCGATGCGCTCGCGCCAAACCGGGACATCGGCGCCAAGGCCGAGTTCCGCGGGGTGCGGCGTGTCGTGTTCCAGGGTGGGGTCTTCAACGGCGAAGGCATGAACCGCACCAGCAACAACAACCGCAAGCTCCTGTTGCTTGCGCGCGGTGTGGTCACCCTCGAGGGCGGCTTCCAGATCGGCGCTGCGGGTGGCATGGAAGACAATGAGGATTACTTGGGCGCCGAAGGGTCCTACAACCACAAAAACATCGAGCTGCGCGGTGAGTACATGAAGCGCACGGTCGGGGCCGGAACAGGCATTACCGCCGCCGGTTGGTACCTGTTCGGCGGGTGGATGCAGCGCCGGGGCCGGTTGCAGCTGGTCGGACGTGTCGAGCAATTCGACCCGGACGACAGCAACGCCGGCGACAGGCTCATGGCCATCACGGGCGGGGCGCAATGGCTGCTGCGGGGCGAAAACGTCAAGGTCCAAACGACCTATACGATCGTGAATGAAGAGACGGGGTCGATCCCGAATAACCGAGCCGTTGCGCAGTTACAGCTGCGGTTCTAAAAGCCGTAGCGGTCGCAGAGAAGTATGAAAGGGCGGGTGCTCAAAAGCACACCGCCCTTTCTCTTGCATCCAACCATCGGCCCGCGGGGTAATTCAGAGCGCGGCTTTCACGAGGAGTATCCATGCCGATCAATTTCCGCCACGATGTGGACCAGGCTTTCAAGAACGCGCAGTCCCAAAACAAGGGTGTGCTGCTGGATTTCAGCGCCGCACCGATGTGAAGCGGATGTGCTCGGCTGGATGCCGAGGTGTGGCCGGACGAACGGATTGTGCGTTTTGTGAACGAGCATTTTCTGCCGGCACGCGTTCATGTGAAGGAGGACCCGCAGGCATTCAAGCAGTACTCGGAACGCTACAACGCTCCCTGGACGCCGACGATTCTGGAGCTCGATGCCAACGGCGTCGAGCATCATCGCATCGAGGGGTTTCTCCCCGCCGACGAGCTCCTCGCACAGTTGATGCTCGGTCGGGCCCGGATGGCGTTCCAGCAGAAACAGTGGGCCGAGGCCGAGCGCCGTTTCCGGGAGATCGTCGAGCGGCTGCCCAACACCGATGCGGCGGCCGAAGCGCTCTACTGGGCGGGTGTGGCGCCGTACAAGGCGACGGGCGATCCCGCATCACTGCAAGAAACCGCACGGGCGTTCGGTCAGCGGTATCGGGACAGCACCTGGGCGAAGAAGGCTTCCGTCTGGCGCTAACTCCGAGCTAACGCCGGCCCACGAGCTTCCAGAACTGACGATCTCCGATGACCGTCACAACGTGTCCCCGCGCGGCGAGGCGCCGAATCTCCATGAGCTTGGTGCCGCCGCCCGCACCGGCGATCTGCAGCGCGTTGGGCCGTCCGCGGACCAGGATATCGGTGGAGCGACCCGGTTTCGACTGCACCACCGCGCCCGCTTTGCGGGCCGCGGCGATTGCTTCCTTTCGCGGCCGGCTCAGGAAGCCCGTGAACGACACCCGTTTGCCGGCGAGGCTGCGCACCCGTCCGAACTGCGGCGCGGTGCGTGCATGCCGGAGCGCCGTCATGAGCTCGCCCGCGGCCTCATAGCGCCGTCCGCGTACGCCCAGGCAGCGGTGAATGACTTCTTTGAGGTGATCGCTGCAGGGCAGCTTGCGGACGTCGCGACTGAGAATCGGGCTCGTGATCTCACCACGCAGCAGCATGACGGCAATCAGCCCGACCTGATAGATGTCGTCGCGCTGCTGCCAACGCCGCACTTTCCCCCACGCGATCTCCGTCGGGACGTTGAGCAGATTGAACGCGTCGGCGGTCACCCCGCGGCGGCTGAGCTGATGGGTGGCGATGCCGAAATCGCCGAGCTTCAATTGCTCGTG